>QNBI01000405.1 GCA_003641675.1 Spirochaetota bacterium
CAATTAGTATCCGAAGAGAGCTACCAAACAGAACTTTTCAGATTATTCCAATTCAGAAACTTCGCGATGTTCAAGCTCTTCGCGAGATCTAATTTTTTCTATTCTCCAATAAAGAAAGAATTAAAAATAGTCAATAAAGCACTAATATGAGGTCTAGGAAATGGTCAAAATCCCTGAAAGGATGTTTAAATACTGTCCTCATTGCGGCAAACATGTAGAAATGAAAGTGAAACAAGAGAAAACTGCACGTCGTAAGGGAGGTATGTCTGCTACAGCACGAAAGCAAAAATTACGTCGTAGGGGTTATGGTAACTTAGGTAAGTATAGTAAGCGTCCTGTTACTCAGACCAAAATGGCTTCCAAAGCCTCAAAGAAAGTTGATTTAAGGCTAACATGCCCTGAATGTGGTAAAAAATGGGTTCTCTCTTACCCAAGAACAAAGAGAGTTGAAATGATTAAAAAGTAGTTCTAACAATTTCAGCTCTTTTTAAGTTATTCTTTTTCATTAACTTGTTTTCTGCCCAATATTGATGATTTCAGCTGTTTTCTTGCTCCTTAACCCACGAAAGTCCGTGCTATTTTTCTTAATCCATTCTTTGAACCGCTATATTCATTACACGCTCCTATCACTATCTTCTTGGGTATTCTGCTCCTTTTAAAAGGTGTGTATAATGTTTCAACGTTCAAATATTCCCAGCAGAATCCCTGCTATTGTTGGAAGGAAACTAGACACCACCAACAACAGACCTTAAGTTATCCTTATATATCAGTCTTGTTTTCTCAATTACAATATGAGCATGCTATATGAATTTGAAGGAAAGAACTTGTTTAAGGAACACAATATTCCCGTCCCAAAATCCAAGCTCTATAATGGTAAGCAATCTATTGTAGATTTTGCCAAAGAGATTGGTAAAAATGAGATGATGGTTAAGGCTCAAGCTTTAGCTGGTGGAAGAGGAAAAGCGGGATTAATAAAAAAAGTCACTGTTAATACCGCGGAGGAACACATTAAGAGCATTCTAGGACGCATACACCATGGAAAACCTATTGAAATTGTTATGCTAGAAGAACCAGTCAAAATAAAGAAAGAGTACTATTTAGCCGCAATGTTGGATACGAATTCTGGTCAATATTTGGTCTTGGCTAGTTCGAGAGGTGGAGTGGACATAGAAGAGATCGCTGAAAAGTATCCCAATGAGATTTATCGTTTGGCTTTACCAATAACCGTCGAGCCACTACCCTTTATGTTTATTGATTTGGGTAAAAAATTAGGATTCACAGCGAAAAAGCTAACGCAATTTGCTCAAATCTTAACCAACATGCTGACCATGGCTATTAATTTAGATTTAATGCTAGTGGAGATTAACCCTCTTATTGAGACAATAGATGGTCACATAATAGCTGCCGACTCCAAGGTTGTACCTGATGGCAATGCTTTATTCCGCCAGCCAAACTTAGCTAGTTTGAAATCACAGCGGGATCAATATTCTGAGCTAGAGTATGAAGCAGCCCAAGCAGGGATTTCTTATGTTCAACTGGACGGAGAAATAGGGATCATCGCTTGTGGGGCAGGGTTATCTATGGCTACATGTGACTTACTAAAATACTATGGAAGCTCACCAGCAAACTTTTTAGACGTGGGAGGAGGAGCAGACCAGAAAAAGGTTTCCAAGGCTCTTGAAATTCTTTCAGAACAGCCAATCAAAGGCATATTCATCAATGTTTTTGGCGGTATAACACGTTGTGATGAAGTAGCGGAAGGAATCATAGATGCAACTAAAAGATTAAACATAAAAATTCCGATGGTTATCCGCTTAATTGGTACTAATGACAAAAAAGGCATAGAGATACTAGAGAAAAATGGGTTTCATGCCTATGGAGAGATGGAACCTGCAGCTAAAAAAATTGTAGAGTTAGTAAAAGGAGGAAATTAAAGTGGCAATCTTATTAAATAATGAGACAAAGGTCATAGTTCAAGGAATTACTGGACATCAAGGAAGTTTTCATACTCAGAGAATGTTAGACTATGATACAAAGATCGTTGCTGGTGTTACTCCTGGAAAAGGGGGTCAAACAGTTCATGGTGTGCCAGTATTTGATTCTATGAAAGAAGCAATGGAAAAAACACATGCTGATGCATCCGTGATATTCATCCCTGCACCTTTTGTATATTCTGCAGCAATCGAAGCTATAGAGGCAGGAATAAAATTACTAGTAATAATCACAGAAGGAGTACCAGTAAAAGATACAGCAAAAATCAAAAGGAAAGCAAAAGAAAAGGGAGTAATACTAATAGGACCAAACTGTCCAGGACTCATTACACCAGGAGTAAGTAAAATAGGCATAATACCTGGAAACATAACAAAAAAAGGAGATGTTGGTATCGTAAGTAGAAGTGGCACACTTACATACGAGATTATACAGAACTTAACGTTAAATGGTATTGGTCAATCGACATGCGTAGGACTAGGAGGAGATCCAGTAAAAGGATTAGATTTTGTAGACGTACTGAAAATGTTTGAAGAGGATCCACAAACAAAGCACATAGTAATGGTTGGAGAAATTGGAGGAACAGGGGAGCAACAAGCGGCGAAATTGATAGGGGATGGCAAGATAACAAAACCAGTATACGCATTTATAGCTGGACAAACAGCTCCACCAGGGAAGAAAATGGGTCATGCTGGTGCCATTGTACACGGTAAGTCCGGTACCGCTAAAGAGAAAATGAGAGTACTAGAAAATGCCGGCGTTTTTACTGCTGAAGTTCCTCGTGACATTGCAACAGCCATCAAAAATAACTTAAGCAAATAATATTACCCAACTTCACTCTTTCTTTTTATTTTTTAGGTTTTTCTTCAATTTTTGTTCTTTAGTTTCTTGATTTTTTCCAAAAAGTTTAATTTAGGAATAATTTAACCCAATGATATGAAAAAAAGTTCTCTTGGTTCTAATAGACTAAAGCTCTCCCTTCGATTTAAGCAACAATTTCTCAAATATTTTCGTTACTCTATCAAATGGTTTCCTTTTTCTGTACTTATTGGTTTAGTC
>QNBI01000406.1 GCA_003641675.1 Spirochaetota bacterium
ATCTTTTTTCCGGATTTAAGCCAGAAAAGCATGAGCCCTCCATAGCAGGATGCCGTATTATCCACACCGCTCGGAGTTCCGTGATAGGCGAACTCCCCCTCCCACGCTATTTCATTAATCCTATCAATGCAAAGGCCCAGTTTAAACTCATCATCTAAGGCCCGTGCAAGAGAGACACAGCTTGCCGCACTCGCACCGACTCCGCTTCCCGCCAAAAGGTCTCCTCCCAAGGTTATCTTTATCGGATTTTTATCCGTATCTATCCCCATTACTTCTAATATTCTTTTTATGGATTCTACCTGCTGTTTTTCTTTGCTCTTTTTATAACCAGGGACTTCAACTCTGTTATCTTCAAGAGTCCAGCCTTTCCCGTTTATCCTTTCAACGACAGCTTCTGTCTTATAGGATATCGAAGAAACAATTGCGGGAACCCCTTTAAGAACAAACTGATCCCCGACAAGAATCGTCTTGCCGAAACCGCTTCCTCTGCCCATTTTCATTCTCCTTTTATCTGCAGCATAAATGCTGCCGGATTAATTTCTTTTTTTGTTATAATAATCTATAAATTCAATAACAGTCAATAACAATCAATAAAAACCAGAAAATATCATACGGATTCTCTTGAAAATATGAAATTAAAAAAGTAAAATAAATCCATGAATAATTTCAAAGAAATGCTTAAAAATGCGAGAAGCAGAGAAAAATGCAGAATCGCCGTTGCTCAGGCAGCCGACGCAACCGTGCTGGAAGCTGTTAAATATGGTGAAAAAGAAGGAATTATAAAACCTGTCCTTGTGGGTGCAAAAGAAGCAATAGAAGAGAAGGTTAAAAAAGCAGGCTTACCTTCCGGCTCATACAGAATTGTAGAACCGGGACAAAATGAATCGCCCGCCGTAACAGCGGTAAGACTCATAAAAGAAGGGGAAGCGGATATCCTCATGAAAGGGCTTATCCCCACCGGTGAGCTCTTAAAAGAGGTTTTACGCAAGGAAAACGGCCTTAATACAGGCAAGACACTGTCCCATGTTGCTGTTTTTAAACATCCTGGTTTTGAACGTTTCATCTTTGTAACCGACGCAGGATTAAATATTGCCCCAGACCTCGCACAGAAAAAAGATATAGCGCAGAATGCAATAGACCTTGCGCAGAGCTTAGGGGTAGCAGAACCCATAGCAGCAGCAGTCTGTGCCGTAGAAGTGGTAAACCCCTCTATGCCCGCGACTATAGATGCAGCAGCACTTGCCAAAATGAGTGAACGTGGAGTTATCAAAGGCGGCAGAATAGAAGGGCCTCTTGCACTTGATAATGCTGTTTCTGTCGAAGCTGCGCAGCACAAGGGTATAAAAAGCCCTCTTGCAGGAAGAGCAGATATACTTATTGCTCCCGATATAGAAGCAGGTAATGTCCTGTACAAATCACTAATATTTTTCGGATCGGCAGAAACAGCAGGTTTAATAGTAGGAGCACGCGTGCCAATCGTTCTTACTTCCAGATCGGATTCCGCTGCAAGTAAACTCTACTCAATTGCTCTAGGCGTGCTTTCGTACAGGGTTTAACCGGGGGTATATCTAAATTTCGTAGATATCCGTTCTCCGGTCCTTAAAAAGGTCGTTATAAAAGGCTATTTTTTTTGACCTCGCAGAGGCGGGATTAATTTCCACAATCTTAAGCTCATCTCTCGATTCTTCGGCTGAGGCAAGAATAGCCCCGTCCGGGGAGATTATCTGGCTTTTCCCCGTATATGTAAGCTCTTTGTCCTTTTTCCGTTCTGTCCCGTACCTGTTGGCAAGAATCCAGTAAACCTTATTCTCAACAGCGCGTACGCGGGTAGTAAGCTGGCCCAGCTTTGGCAGTACAAGATTGGATGGATGGCAGATCACCTCCGCTCCCTTTAATGCAAGGGTACGTGCGGCCTCCGGAAACATATGGTCGAAACAGACAAGTAGCCCGACCCTGGCATTTTTGTAATCTACAACCTTTAATCTCCTGTCTCCCCGGGCAAAGTAGAGTTTCTCTGTATTAAACAGATGTATCTTCCTGTAAACATACTCAACGCCGTCCGGAGTAACAAAAACGGCACTGTTATACACGGTATCGCCGCTAAGCTCGGGCATGCCGAATACCATAGCACAGCCGCTTTCCCTTGCCGCGTCGGTTAATTTTTCTGTTGAAGGCCCTGGAACCGGCTCTGCATATCCGAAGAGTTCCTCTACGGATGTAAAGAGGTAACCGCTTGTCGCAAGTTCAGGGGCCACTATTAAATCGGCCTTTGCACTTCTAAGAGTATCTGCCAATTTTTCCGTATTTTCTTCTACCCTGCCGAATTCCGGCGAAAACTGATAATATCCTATACGCATTGTGTTATTAATATATACCTGCTTTAAGATTTATGCTACTATTTTTCCATTTTGAAAATTTCAAAGATTCGCTTTAATAAAACCGGCAAAGCGGTAACGTCATTTACTGCAGCTCAATTCTCTCACCATATTATAATAGCAATAATGACCCCACTTCTGCCGTTAATAGGACTAACCTGCATTTAAACTACACACAGTCCAGCATGCTCCTGTCTGCTTTTACACTAACCTACGGAGTTGCCCAGCTTCCCGTAGGATGGCTCTTAAACAGGGTAAAAACTCAAGTTTTTGTATTCATGGGTATTTCAGGCGTTGGTATAACAGGACTGTTAATAGGCTTTTCCGGAAGTTTTTACCTGCTTATTATCGCCCAAATTATAATGGGAATAATGGGCAGCGGATATCATCCCACGGCTGTATATTTTCTTTCCACTGTAGTGGATCACAGCTTTAAAGGCAGAGCAAAATACTGTTTCTCGTTATTTTTATTGTTTAGATAATTCTCGTTGTTCTCTTTGCCATATTCTCAGAGATACAGCTTATCCGCCCCTTAAACCTTTTATCACAGCAGGTGCGCAGTATATCCGTCGACTCGCTTCAATCCCCAATGGTTTCTTATAACCATTCGGCAAGGAAAAAATCACATCTTTTGTTTCGGCAATAGAAAATATGAAAAAAAGTTAAAAA
>QNBI01000407.1 GCA_003641675.1 Spirochaetota bacterium
AGGTTCCTGAACTTGTTGAGTCGCTGGAAAAATGGATTAATAAGGAGGCCATAGATATTGACCTTATCGTTTCTCATTACTGGGATGCCGCCTTAATCGGTGTTCTTTACAACAGAAAGCGAAGGTTACCGATTAAGCATATATGGGTTCCGCATTCTTTAGGCGCCATTAAAAGACGAAATGTGAACAGTAAGGAGTGGAAAGAACTAAGAATAGACGAAAGAATTGAAACGGAAAAAGGCCTAATAGGAGAACTGGACGGTATTGCTGCCACCTCTTCTTTAATCCAGCATTCCCTGGAGGAAGATTACAGCTATAAGGGGCCATATATTTTTTTACCTCCATGCATAGATACAAAGAGATACTTTCCTCATGAGGTGAAGCGGAACAGCGAAGTATGGGAGTACCTCGGTGAAAGATCGGACATTCTAAAAGATAAACTCTACAGTATGAAAATAGTAACTGAGATAAGCAGGACGGATAATACAAAGGGGAAAGATACCCTGATTAAGGCATTTGCAGAGTTGTATAAGAAGAATAAGGATAGTGTTCTTGTTGTTGCAATAGATGAAAACAGAAAAGAAATTGCAGAAAATTTAAAAAAGCTAATTCGCGAAAGTGGAGCTTCGGAGAGGATTATTACAGTCGGCTCTATCTGGAGCCTCCTGCCCGACCTCTATGCAATAAGCGATATTTACTGTACGCCTGCCGTTCAAGAAGGTTTTGGGATGTCGGCCCAGGAAGCCGCAGCTACTATGAAGCCTGTTATTGCAAGCGACCGGGTGCCCTTTGTTACCGAGTTCCTACTGGGGGATAAAACCAAAGAAGTACAGTTCGGAAAGGGTGATAAAGAAAAAATTGTAATAGGGGAAGGCGCCGTTAAAGTGCCTGTTGGAAACGTAGCCGGTTTTGTTTCTGCGCTTGAACTGCTTCTTAACGATAAACCGTTACGCGAAAAGCTTGCTGAGAAAGCCTACAGAATTACTATTCCATATTTTACATGGAACAGTATGGTAAAGCGTTTCCTTGAAGTTATAAATATGAAATATGAAAAAGAATAAGAGGGGTCAATTGTTAAAAATGGAACTGAGCCGGGAGTCCTTACAGAAGATACTTGAAAGCAATTCAATAGAGAAACTGCCAATTACAGAGCTTGAAAGCCTATTTTTTAAAGAAAAACAGATTGTCGGACATATTCCAAGCGGGCATTGGGAAATTGATCCGAGGAATAGCGACCGTATTGTTTATAATGCATCGAGACGTAAACGCCCGCACGATAACATTAAACCAGAGAAAGATAGCGAAAAGAATAAAGAGATTAAAGATTGTGCCATATGCAGAGGAAATACAACGGGAGTTCTCGATGTAGAGGAATTAAGTGATGGTTTTACCTTTATTAATAAGAACCTCTATCCTGCTGTATATCCGCATGAAAACATAAACGATGAAAAATATTCTGCTGCCGGATTTCATTTTCTGCAGTGGACATCCTCTGTACACGGCCATGACTGGCATAATATGAAAACAGAAGACTGTTGTACTGTTATGAAACGGCTTGCTGCTTTGGAAGGTTATCTCCTTAATGGGCGAACATTTTTAAAAACCGGCACGGCGAAGGGCAGCAAAGAAACCGGACCTTTTGTTGTTATCATTAAAAACTATGGAAAGCTGGTGGGAGGGTCGCTTTCTCACGGGCATCAGCAAATACTATACACGAATATTATGCCCCGTTCATTTATCGATGACCTTAATTTCTTAAAGGAGCATGGCGAAACTTTCAGTTCCTATATAATGCGGGAAAATCCTTTAAATTTAACTGTTAAAGATTACGGCAGCGCTGTTCTTTTGGTGCCTTTTTTCATGAAACGCCCGTATCATATGATTTTGTCTATGAAGCCTTCGGGGAAACTAGAAAAAACATTTCTACACGAGCTGGATGATAAAGAACTTGAATCTGCAGCAAGGGGCTGGCACGATGCCGCTGCAGCAATTACTGAGATTATGCCAAAAATTGGACGTGATACGGCTTATAATATTGTAACACATAACGGACCCGAAGGGGGGCTGTACTTTGAATTTCTTCCATATACACAGGAGTTGGGAGGGCTTGAAAAGCTGGGTTTTTATATCTGTGAGGGTGAGCCGTTGGAGGCAGCGGAAACGCTTAGAGGGGTAATGAATTGTTGAAAATAGGTGATAGTTATGATTGGTGATAGGTTAATAATCGAAAAGCATCATACGGATAGGGCTTTTGAATTATACGGGCTATTACAGCCGGAAGTTAAACGCGGTTTCACTCTTTCGATTGCAGGAGAGTCCGGTTCGGGTAAATCCGAACTGGCCTATGAACTGCGGAGAATACTTGTTGAGCATGGAGTAAAGACATCCATTCTCCAGCAGGATGATTATTTTGTATTCCCGCCTAAAACAAATCATGAAATGCGGAAAAAAAATATAGATCAGGTAGGCCTTTATGAAGTAAAGCTCGATTTTATGGATTGCAACTTAAGGTCTTTTAAACGCAGTGAAAGCCCTCTGTATAAACCCCTTGTTGTTTTTGAAGAGGACAGAATTAAAGTAGAAGAGATGGATATTGATGGTATTGATATTCTAATAGCAGAGGGCACATACACATCTGTTCTGAATTTCATAGACAGAAGAATATTTATCGACAGAAATTATCAGGAAACTCTCGAGGCAAGAAAAAAAAGAGCGCGGGATAAGTTTGAACCTTTTATTGAAGATGTTCTGGAAAGGGAGCACAGAGTTATATCCACACATAAAAAGCATGCAGACTATATGATACCTCCGGATTTTTCATGTGTTAAAGATGTTAAAAATGCTAAAAATTAAAAAAAAGGAGTATAAGGTACTTGACATAAAAGAAGAGGGTTTTATAATTGAGATAATGGAAACGTTTCCATTAGTATGGGTATATAAGGGAATGGTTTTCTCCGGATTGTTAAGAGATGCAGATAAAGCCAGGGGTGTTAAATCCTCTTATTTAAAACAGGAAATATCGGACGG
>QNBI01000408.1 GCA_003641675.1 Spirochaetota bacterium
CTTTCCTTTCACGTAAGGGGGGAAGCTTTATTGGGACAATATTAATTCTGTAGTACAAATCCTCTCTGAAGTTTCCGTCTTTAACTTCCTCTTCTAAAATTCTATTTGTTGCTGCAATAATTCTTACATCCGCTTTCTTAGATACGGAGGAGCCGAGGGGTTCGTAGGTTTTTTCCTGAAGCACACGGAGAAGTTTTACTTGAAGCGGTTTCGGAAGATCTCCGATTTCGTCGAGGAAAAGCGTTCCCCCTTTGGCTGCATCGAATCTCCCCTCCTTATCTCTAAAGGCATCTGTAAAGGCTCCTTTTTTATAGCCGAAAAGCTCCGATTCCAGAAGATTTTCCGGTAAGGCACCACAGTTTACAGCTACAAAGGGTTTCTTATTTCTAAGGCTTAAATTGTGTATAGCTCTTGCGGCAAGTTCTTTTCCTGTTCCGCTTTCTCCCTGTATAAGGACCGTTGCATCTGTGGGGGCAACCTGTTTTATAACGGAAAATATCTGCTGCATTCTATGGTTTTTGCTTATTAAATCTCCCAGTTTATAACGGTTTTCAAGCTCTTTTCTAAGCTCTACTTCTGTGGATAAATCGCGAAAAGTTTCAACACCGCCAAGTAGGTTGCCGTTTTTATCTTTTAAAATAGCGGTACTAATGCTTATGGGAATTTTAATTCCGTCGGAGCGCATTATATGTATTGCCCTGTTGACAATAGGTTTTCCTGTTGCAATAGTTTTCCTAAGCACACAGTCAGATTCACAAACATCCGAACGAAATACTTCGTAGCATGGTTTCCCTACTGCTTCGTTCTTGGATACTCCTGTGATATTTTCTGCAGCTCTGTTGAATGAAGTAATGTGCCAGTTTCTGTCAACAGTAAAAACCCCGTCTGCAATACTGTCTAAAATCGTATCGTCATGCATACATAATAAAGGGTAGTAAGAGAACTGTTCTTAAGTCAAGTTAAATCTTTTTTTGAACGCTGTTCTTTAATCTTATGAAGCTGTCTATTAAAAGTATAATTATTGTTATACCGAATGCCGCCAGAATAAGGGCGTTATTCGATAACAATTTACCTGCTAGGGCAATTGTTCCGCCGGTTAGTATGGATGCCATCGCTGCCGGTTTAGAAATGGGCTTTCCTGCCAGAGCTGCTATTATCGGAACTGCAAGCCCTCCGGAAAAAACGGAGTAACCTAAAAGGAGAGAGGGGATAATACCTCCGGAGTAAATTCCTATTATCAAAGCAAATATACCGGAAATAAGAACGGTAAGCCTGTATATTAGGATTTTGTTCTTTTTTATACCGAAAATGTCTATGGAAACGATAGCAGAAAGTGTAAGAAGGGTTGTATCTGCAGATGAAAGAAATGCAGAAAGTAGAGCGGTCATCGTAAGTGCTCCCAGAACAGGCGGAAGCACTTCCTTTATTATAACCGGAAAGGCTGCTTCGCCTGAAATTCCGGGAAAAAGAGCCTTAGCCTCTATTCCGATTAAAGCTATGATAAAAGCCATAGGTATTATAATGAGTATTGATACGGCAATTCCTCTTTTTGATGTTTTTACTGTCCGGCTGCAGAAAATACGCGATATCATGTCCGGCCCTATTAAGTATGTTGTGCCTACTACAAGAATGAGAACTGTTAAATCTTTAAAAGTAAAGCTGTTTGTTATGGGAAATGAAAAGTAGGAAGGTTTAAGTTTTTCATAGAGACCGCCCAGCCAGCCAGCCCGTGAAAGCCCTAAAAAAGCTGCGGCTACTATACCGGTTACAATGAGTGCCGTCTGTACCATGTCTGTCTTTATAACGGAAATCTGCCCTCCTGCCATAGTGTAGAGAATAAAGACCGCACCGCTTAAGAGAATCCAGAAGGAAACGCTCCCCGGGAAAAAGGTAGAAATAAGCCTTCCTGCAGCTGCAGCCTGAGCCCCTACAATCCCGAGCCATGCAAAGGCTATAAGCACGGAGGCAGCTTTACGCACCGTTTCTCCATACCAGTTTCCCAAAAGTTCGGGCAGGGTATAGACTCTGTACTGTTTTATTTTTTTTACGAAAAAAAAGAGAAAGAACAGGCCGAGGGCACCTACAAGAAGCCACCATGCCCCGGTAATACCCCTGGAAAATGCAAGCCCGGCCATTCCCAGTGTACTGGAGCCGCCTATTATTGTTGCCGTAAGAGAGCCTCCGGTTGAAAGGGCGCCAGAGTTTCTGTCTGCCACAAAGAAAGAATCGGGCGTTTTTACTCGGAGAGTATTTATGGTGCCGATTACAATTATTGCAAAGGAAAAAATGATAATAAAAATTGTAAAAATCGACATGTCCCAGTTTATATATGAAAGTAAAGAAAATATCAAGCTAAGGTTGGGTGTTTTATATGCAAGCAGTCTGGTAATTTGGGCGATTAAGTGCTTATAAAAATCGTCCAGCTTGACCGACAGGGGAGGCGTGAATATAATCTATCCTATCTGTAAAAAGAATCAGGGAGAATATTTTAGCTATGAAAGTTCGTGTACGGTATGCCCCTTCTCCGACGGGGTTTCAGCATATAGGAGGGGTAAGAACAGCCCTATTTAATTATCTCTTTGCGAGAGCTAACAGCGGTACTTTTATTTTAAGGATCGAGGATACTGACAGGACAAGGTACAACGAAGAGGCGCTGGAAGATATATACAAGACCTTTAAATGGCTCGGGTTCCACTGGGACGAAGGGCCGGATATAGGCGGCAGCTATGGTCCGTATTTCCAGTCTCAGCGCACGGAAATATATAAGAAATATGCAAAACAGCTTGTGGAATCGGGGCATGCATATTACTGCTACTGTTCTCAGGAAAGGCTTGCCCGTATAAGGAAAATTCAGCTTGCAAATAAAATGGCTCCGGGTTACGACAGGCATTGCAGAAATCTTACAGCAGCAGAACGTGAAGCCTATGAGAAAGAGGGAATTAAACCTGTTATACGGTTTAAGGTGCCCCTTACAGGGAGTACCGTTTTTCACGATAAACTTTTAGGCGATATTGAAACACCGA
>QNBI01000409.1 GCA_003641675.1 Spirochaetota bacterium
CTGTTACCATGATATCGAATGAATAATGCACGCCTAAAAGAAGTGCAATATTTAAAGAGGTAGTAATAATTCTGAGGTTTTCTTTATGTTCAAGATTCTTTGCAATTTCAGTAACTGTTGTTCCTGAATCAAGAATAATAGAGTTACCGTTATCTATATATTCAGCAGCCCTACGTCCGATTAGCTTTTTTTTATCCATGTTTTCTGTATGCTGAAGAGTGAGGCTTTTAACCTGTTCGGGAAGGCTTTTTAAATATGCACCTCCATGTTCTCGAATTATCAAGCCTTCTTTTTCTAACCTTTCAAGGTCCTGACGAATTGTAGGTTCGGAAACACTTAAGAGGTTGCTTAAGTACTTAACACGTGCACTTCCTTCTTCCTTTAAAAGGTCGATTATTTTCATTCTTCTCTGCTGCGGAAGCATCTTATTTTACCTCTTTTCTAATAATTCTGTACTTAATTATGCCTTTATCTAATTACTGCGTAAATTGAAGCACCTTCTCTATACACTTTATCCACTGTCTATAACCCTTTAGTACTTTTTCTCTATTATTATCTGGTGAAAATATTCTTTGTCTAGAGTTTCTATTTATCGCCTCCAATTCATCTATATCTTTAAAAATACCAAACTGCAGGCCGGCAAGATAAGCCGCTCCGAGAGCAGAAACCTCTTCTATCCCCGGATTAACTACCTTTGTATTTAAAACATTAGAAAGAAACTGCATGAGAAAACTATTAGCACTTACCCCCCCGTCCGCCTTTAATTCTTTTATTATTACCCCGCTGTCCTTTTCCATAGAATCAATTACCGCTTTTAGCTGGTATGGAATGGATTCCAGAGCTGCACGGATTATATGATTTTTGTCACACCGAAAGGTGAGGTTTGTAATGGCAGCTTTTGCATCCATGTTCCAGAAAGGAGCTCCCATTCCGCTGAAAGCAGGGATAAAACAAACTCCATTAGATGATCCCGCATTATTTGCAATTTTTTCCAGTTCAGCAGTACTTGTAAAAAGTCCCAGTTGCTCTTTAAGCCATTTTAAAGCTGCACCTGCAGTAACGATTATGCCTTCCAAAGCATAATCGACTCTTCCCGGAATACTCCAGTTAATTGTTGTAATCATTCCTTTTTTCGATGCTATTCGCTTTTTGCCTATGTTCATAAGCACAGAAGAACCGGTTCCCATTGTTGCCTTGGCAGTGCCAGGATAAAAACATCCCTCGCCGAAAGAAGCAGCATGAGAATCGCCAATCATAGCGGTTATTGGAATGTCGTATGGCAGTGTTCCGTTAAAATTAGTGGTTCCAAAATTGTATGCCGATTCATGAACTTCCGGTAGTATGAGGTTTTTAAAGCTAAAATATTCTAGAAGTTCAGAATCCCAATTCAATGAGTCTATATTAAAAAGAAGAGTTCTGCTCGCATTTGTATAATCTGTTTTGTGTTTTCCGGTTAATTTATACAGAAGCCAGGTATCGACAGTTCCAAAGTAGGCTTTACCGTTTAGTATTGCCTTCTTTATAGACTCATTCTTTTCATAGAGCCATAACAGCTTGGTGCCGGAGAAGTACGGATCAATAATTAAACCTGTTTTTTTATTAATGATTTCTTCTAAATTATTTTCTTTTTTTAAGCGGCTGCAGATAGAGACAGACCTTTTGCATTGCCAGATTACTGCATTATATAGAGGATCGCCGTTTTTATCCCAAAGTAGAAAAGTCTCTCGCTGGTTGGAAATACCGCAAGCTTCTATTTCCCCGGGTAGCTCTTTAAAACCTTTTATACATTTCTTTACAGAATCTAAAACAGATTCCATTATTTCCAGAGGTTTTTGCTCAACAAAACCTACTTCCGGATAGTATGAATGCAGAGGAGAAACTGCTTTAGAAATAATTTTTCCTTTGCCATCGAATATGACACTCTTTGTACTGCTTGTACCCTGATCTATTGCAAGAATATAATGAGTTTTCATTTAAATTATAGCTTAGCCGACAAAAAGAAAATAGTCAATAAATATTACAATATATACGAAAGATAATAAGCAAGGAAAAGTAAATAATAGTAAATAATACAATTGACAAACGACAATATGGCTTTTATACTTTTTTTAGAAGGAGTAGATTAATGAAAGATAAAATAACTTTAGGACTAATTGTAGGCACAAGAGGTTTCTTTAATCCTGAACTTGCAAAACAGGGGAGAAGAATATTACTTAAAAAACTTAAAGATTTAAATGTTAAAACTGTAGTTCTTCCGGAGAGTTCAACGCCGACCGGTGCTATCGAAACGATAAGTGATGCAGATAAATGTGCAAACCTGTTTAATGAACACAGGAATGAAATAGACGGGATTATTGTGAGCCTTCCGAATTTCGGAGACGAAAGCGGAATAGCAGAGGCTGTAAAGCGTTCGGCTTTGAATGTTCCGATTCTTGTCCATGCAGAGGATGATGATATAGATAAGGTGGATCTTGCGAGAAGGCGGGATTCTTTCTGCGGAAAAATTTCGGTATGCAATAACTTTCATCAGCTCGGCATCCATTTCACCGATACGACGTATCATACCTGTAAAATAGAAAGCGATGTTTTTGTAAAAGATATTGATAATTTTATTAGAGTATGCAGAATTGTGAGCGGTTTAAAAAGTGCAAGAATCGGACAAATCGGAACACGCCCGGATGCTTTTAAGACAGTACGAACCAGTGAAAAACTGCTGGAAAATACAGGGATAACGGTAGTTCCGGTTGACCTTTCCGAGATTATAGCTGCAGCTAAAAATATGGACAATAATACCGGAGTTGTTAAAAATCGAGTGGATGAAATACATGCATATGGGGATATTCCGGATGAAATCCCGCCCGAGAATGTTGTAAAAAATGCAAAATTAAGCGTTGTTATGGAGGACTGGGTGAAAGAAAATGAAATAGATGCATCGGCTGTACAGTGCTGGTCTTCTATTGAGAACAACTATGGCTGTGCTGCATGTACGGCAATGAGTATAATGAGTGAAAAAC
>QNBI01000410.1 GCA_003641675.1 Spirochaetota bacterium
AAAAATCTTTACAAGAAGAAACAGCACCAATGCGCCTGCGTAGAATATAAGCAGGTAGGTTACGATACTGCCTATATATGCCCCAGAGATTGCGATAATTTTTGTAGTTTTACTTTCTACGCTTTTATTTGCCTGTTCGACAGCTGAAGTTGCAGCATTTTTGCCCATTTTTGCAAGCTGTATAGCTACACTCTTCTGTAAATAAATCCGGCTTGTAATAATCGGAATCATAATACTTACAGCGATTAATGAAATAACAAGAACAATTATAATGGGGACAAAAATCCTTGTATTTTCGTTAATTTCCTTAAAACCATCCTTTGGATTGAATAGAACATTTTTCCATGTTCTGGCAAGTTGTGCCATATTCCCTCCTGTTACAGATTAGTACAATTGAAGCATAAAAATATTCATAGATTTATGGATTTTTAGTTTAGCTTAAATATAACGGTGAGTAAAGTTTATGAAACCGCTAGATAGGAATGCGCTGTCTTTTTTATCCAAAATATTTATTATAGCGTGTCTAACAAATACATTTACCCGTGTAAAGCCCTCCGATAAACTCGATGAAGAGGACCTTGATATAATAGGATTGGGAGAAGAATGCCATATTCCAGTTTAGAAGAACCGTGCTACGTTTCAGCTTTTTCGTAACGGTAGCTCACAACTCTTCCGGTCTCTATAATTCCTCAGTTCTCACCGAGTTTTCTTCCAAAGTTTAACCATCTGGACATCAACAGAACGTTAGGTTACGGGATAAACAGATATTATTAACGAAATGTTAATTTTGGGTTGAAAAATTCTTGGCAGAATAAAGTAATATTAAAACCGTTATTTGGAATTATACATTTTTTAGTGGGTATTGGAACCTATCTCTGTCATTGCAGTGATAAAAGAATAATAACTCTCTATGAATACTTGACTGTATAATATAATAAATCAAAAATAGAGTCGTTATTAGAAAATGCATTTTGATATTTCTCTCTTTATGACAAATCAGTTTGTACTCATGTCACTTACCGTTGTATTGGGGTTAATGCTGGGAAAGTTAAAAATTGGAAGGTTTTCATTAGGCACTTCCGGCAGCTTATTTGTAGGACTTGTAATCGGGTGGTTTGTTTTTAAAACATTTGCCTTGCCGTATAAAACACTTTCCAACCCTCCTGAATTTGCTTCCAAAATTATAAGCCGTCAGGTTATTTCAAAAGACTTTTTCCTTTTCACTCTTATACTCTTTGTAGCCGCAGTAGGACTTCGTGCGTCTTCTAATCTTGGTCATGCAGTTAAAAAATATGGATTTAAATTAATAATTTTAGGGTTTTTACTTCCCTTTACAGGTGCACTTACATGTTATTTGTTCGGCAGGGCTTTTAAAGGACAGAATATCTATGCAGTTTCCGGCGTGTTTACAGGAGCGCTGACCAGCTCGCCCGGTTTGGCCGCTGCATTGGAGGCTGTAGCAGGTTATGGGAATGATGCGGAAGGTATGGTCGGTTTTGGCTACTCTGTCGGCTACATACCAGGAGTTATATGGGTGATTTTAAGTATAACTTTCTTACCTTTAATTTTTAAAATAAATATCGAAAAAGAAAAAGCGGATTTATTTAAAAGTATTACTTATAATAAAAATGGATATGGCAGATATAAAAATAATTTCAGTGTATTAAGCTTTTCTGCTGTATGTTTTATAGGATACATCCTTGGTTCTATTAAGTTTCATTTTGGAACTCATACTAACGGTTTCGGGCTCGGGTTAACAGGCGGGGTTCTTGTTTCGGCATTGTTGCTTGGTTACATCGGGAAGATATGGATATTTAATTTTAGAATGGATACAAAAATATTAGCGGCAATAGGTGATCTTGCACTTGCAATTTTCTTATCAATAGTGGGATTAAAATATGGTTATACAACTTTAATATCTCTAGCGGGAAAGGGATTTCTTCTTGTTGTAATTGCCTCTGCAGCAACTTTAGCTGCTGTTCTTACGGGATATTTTACAGGGAGGTACCTGTTTAAAATGAACTGGATAATACTTGCCGGGGGAATATGCGGTTCAATGACGAGTACTCCCGGACTGGGTATCGCTATGGATTCAACAAAAAGCGATGATGTTGTTATAGGATATGGCGCTTCATATCCGTTTGCGCTTATCGGAATGGTTATATTTACAATTCTGCTGAGCAATCTGCCATTATAGGCATGAATGTATAACTTATATTGATAATTAACGGAGGCAAAATATGTATAATGAAGAAAATAAGAGGCTTTCAAAAGTCTGGACCCATGCAACGGATATTCTTATTGATCACGGAAAGGGTATTTATCTCTACGATGATATGGGCAATAAGTATATGGATTTTACAAGTGGTATTGGAGTTACAAGCACAGGACATTGCCATCCCGAGGTTGTAAAGGCAATTAAAGACCAGGCAGAAAAGCTGATATTCGGGCAGATGAATATTGTTCTTCATAAGCCGGTCTATGAACTTATAGGACAGCTGGAAAGGATAGTTCCGAAAGAACTCAACAGCTTTTTTTTCAGCAACAGCGGTGCCGAAGCGGTAGAGGCTGCTGTAAAATTGTCAAAACAGTACACGGGAAGACAGAATGTAATAGTTTTTCAGGGAAGCTTTCACGGACGGACTCACTTAACAATGTCTATGACAACAAGCAAAACTGTTTATAGAACTCATTATCAGCCTTTGGTTCCAGGCATATTCGTTGCGCCTTATCCTTATCCGTTCTACTATGGCTGGGATAATGAGGAAACTCTCGGTTTTGCCGTTAAAGAACTTAAAAAGCTGCTTAAATCTCAGACTGCACCGGATGAAACGGCCTGCATAGTTGTAGAACCTGTTCTTGGAGAGGGTGGTTATGTAGTTCCACCCCACGGTTTCCTAAAGGAATTACGAGCTATATGCGATGAGTATGGAATACTTCTTGTTGTTGATGAGATTCAGTCGGGATTTGCCAGAACAGGAAAATATTTTGCCTTTCAGCATGATGG
>QNBI01000411.1 GCA_003641675.1 Spirochaetota bacterium
CCGCACGTATATATTCACCTTTAGAAAGCGCAATTCTGCCGATAAAGCAATATGCTTCCGGTGAATCTGCAATATCGAGCAGTTTTACGGCCTGTTTCTCTGCATCGCTTAGCATGCCGTTTTCAATGCACAGAGACACATAATTTTCAAGATAGACCGGATTTTCTCCGTCCTGGTTTAAAGCCTTTTTATATTCTAAAACCGCTTTTTCATAGTCATGTACGGATACAAGTATATTGCCAAGCTCATTGTGGAGCCGGGGGTCATCTCCTCCGTGAGCAAGCTTTTCATTCAGCAATGCGGAAGCTCTGTCCGGGTATCCTTTTTTTACGAGAAGTTTTGTATAGTTTAACAGAATTTCTACTTCCTCCGGTGCTCTGTTATATGCCGTTTCCAGGTACCTTTCCGCATTTTCCGTATCCCCTTTTTCCATGAAATAAAGACCGTAGAGATTGTTTATCCATGGATTTTCAGGTTCAAGCTTATAGGCCTTTTCAAGTTCCGCAACAGGGTTTTCGCCGTTTAAAAACTCTGCTTCCGCAAGTTTAAAACGGTATGGGGCAAAATCGGGTTCAAGTTTAACAGCTTTTTTAAAATATTTTACAGCCTCATCTCTGGCGCTTTTTTTTGCCTGTATCATTCCGAATAGATAATAGATTGTACTGTCGCCGGTACTGTTTTTTATCCGTTTTTTCAGAATACTTTCCGCCTCCTTTTCTCTGCCCTCAAAAAACATCACTTTTCCTTCAAGCTCCTCTGCAGCATCGCTTTCGGGGTCTATGCGCTTAATTCTTTCGAGCACTTCGGAAAGCTCATCGTACTGTTCTCTCTTAAGAAGTTCAATCGATACATCTCTGTACCTCTCCACAGCTTCTATTTTTTCCCCCATAACTTCGAGACACCGCGCCTCATTCACGGCAAACAGCGTATTGTCTGGCTCAACCTTGCAGGCTTTTATATAAGCATTAAGGGCTTCCTCCCAATTCCCAAGCGAGTACTGCACATTTCCAAGCAGGTTCAGAAGCATAGCATTATCCTGAAAATTATTAACTATTTTCTCAATAAAGTCCCTTGCCTCTATAAACCTGTTCTGAAGATACAGAATATTAGCTTTGGCAATAAGGGCATCATCTAAATCCGGGTTAATTTCTAAGGCATTTTCTGCCGCTTTTAATGCATCACTGTACAGTTTTAACCTTATTAGAATCTGTGAATAAAAGATAAAATCCTCCGGCCTATCCCGTTTTAGTGCAAGAGCCTTCTTCATTTGAACAGCGGCAGCTTCCAGATATAATAAGGTACTGCCGGACATCGAAGCTAACGTACCTGCAAGTTCAATTCTAAATTCAGGATTGGCAGGTACATATCTTGCCCACCTGTAGTACATTTTTTCTACCTGGACAGGACGTGAATCTACAGCATATTGCCGCAGGTAAAATTTAGCTTCTGGTTTTTCATGGTAATTCTGCCCCGCAAAGCCTATATACCCCTGATACACCATTTCATCATGCATTTCCGCTATCCATTCATCGCCTATGTAGAATGAAAAATAGGAGCCGTCTGCAATTATTCTTAACTTATTTTCCCTTTCGCTTATAAGGGGGTTCTTCGTCCACTCAATTAGGTGTATAGGATTGCCGTTAAAAACAACATCAAATCTAAACATAGACCTGTTGGAGAGCATAAAGTAGTAGAAGTTCTCCTTATTGACATAGCGGAATACAAAACCGGCAGCAGAATGGCCGTTAGTCTCATCGAAGGCTATATCCGCCTCTATATAAAAATCCCTGTATTTATAATTCCCTTCCAAAACCCAGGCAAACAGGTTTTCTCTTTTAAGGGTTAGCACAAAAGCATGCTTTTCAACAGAAGCCCCGTACGAATCTGTTTCCTCTTCTACAAACCTCTTTCTCTGAAATCTCTTAAATGCCGTTTGCCATCTCTCGTAAACGAGCAGATCCGGATTTCTCGTTTTCTTCCTTTTACCGAAAATCATAAATATATCTACTGCCGCCTAATAATTAGCTAAAAATTAACTGATAATTACTTTATAATCACCTTATATTTTCCGGTAAGCCAGTTTTTTATTTCCTTCTTATAATACCCGGAAAACAGTCTTCCGCTTGCACCGCCGGACATCACAGTATAGTCTCTATTGCTGCCGAAATCTGCAATCATCCTGAAGGAAGGGCCGAAACTCATATCCACATTACCGGATCTGTACATTGCCCCCTGGTGCACCGTGCTCTTAGAACCCCGCAGCGGATATGGCCCGGCATTAAAGCCGAAATACTTAAATACCGTATCACCCAGCAGAAGGTGCTTCATCTTTATGCTGTTCCGGGTACCCCACGGAACTGCTTTCTTGTTTTTAATTCTTTTAAGACCCTCTTTTACAACATTATCCCAGTTTACATTTTTAAACAGACCGTCTTTTTTCATCCATTCTTCCTCTACAAGTTTGTGTATAAGGATAAAGAATAAAGTTTCATCGTAGATTTGCCTTCCGAGCTTCTCAGGAAAAAGAATACCTGTGCCCGATATTATCATAACCTCTCTGTAGAAATCTTCAAAAACAGTTGCCTTTGTACTTTCCGGGGTAAACCTGCAATCCCACACAAGCAGCTCTCTGCCGTATGGATCATTCTCCAGATAGGGACGGAAAAAATCCAGCACCCTGCGGGCCTGCCTTGAGTAAACATCCATCTGAATCTTTACCATTTTTTCATGGTTAAGCGGCTTTAATTTCATAAGCATCTCTGATATTCTGTCCGCCCTGTCGGAGGAAAAGGGAAGATTCTGCAATATTCCATTTAATCCATTATCCAGCCTGTTGTTGGCAGTAGCAATAAAACCCTCCTTCGGGTTGTATAAAGACGGAAGTTTATCCCTCTCCAGATAGCCTTCCCAGCCGTAGGAAGAATACCATCCCGGAATGGGAAGACGGCCGCTTCAACCCCTTTTCCTTCTGGGAATAATACCAGACATTTTAAACCCGATA
>QNBI01000412.1 GCA_003641675.1 Spirochaetota bacterium
GGTTCAACGCGAAAACTACTCGGTTATTCATCTGATCTGTTTAGAAAAAACAGGGAACTCTTTAGCGGGAGACTGCATATAGAAGACAGAACGAAACTTGAAGAGGCGGTTAAAAAGGTTATAGAGAACGGAGAACATGCAGCGTGCAGATTCCGGTTCCGGCACAGAGACGGGCATTGGATCTGGCTTCAGGGTAATTTAAGCATTAGGAGACGATACGACGGTAAACCGGAAACCCTTTACATTGTTTCTTATGATATAACCGGCGGGATTGAACAAGAGGAAATGGAAAAACTAACCCAGGATGTTCGTAAAATACTCTCTATGCGTAGTCCCGGGCATGCTCTTGCGGATGCCTTTAAGTTTCTCGGAGAGAAGACGACCATAGACGAAGTGATAATCTTTCTAATAGATTCCAGCGGCGTTTCGGCAGATGTACAATGGGTACGTTCGGATTTTACGGGAAGCTTTAAAAAGCTTTACCGTAAATTTGAAAAGAAGTATATGTACTACAGGGAGAAACGGGGGGAATCTCTCGTTCTATCTGACAGCTTTAAAAAGGTACTTGAAACAGGGGAAGCTGTGTATATTCCGGATATAAAAGTACTGGAAAATGATAATGCAAAAACTTCTTTTGTAAATGGAGTGCGTTCCTATATGCTGTTCCCGTGCGCACATATTAACGATAAATCTATTCTGCTGGGTATTATGAGCAGAAAACCGGATGCATTTACCGATGCCCAGCGGGAATTGTTTGTTACTTTGCTCCCTTCTTTTAGTGCTGTAATAGAAGCCTGGCATTATGAGAAACAGCTTAAGGATTTTAATAGTGCATTAGAGAAACGTGTACGGCAGCGTACATACGAGCTTGAGGTCCTCTACCATCTCTCACAAAGTTTAAGCTATTCGTTAAACTACGATGAGCTTCTGTGTTCAATGATTAAATACCTATCCCGTGTTATAAATTACGATGTGGCAGGGACGCTGTTTGAACTGGGCAATGAGATTAAGCTTAATATCTATGAACATACCAATCTCTCCGAAAAGCTTAAGGAGAATATACAGAATAAACTTTTAGAACGCTTTACAGAACTTACCTCTCTGCAGGCTGACAGTAAGCGTATAACTATTAATATTATACCTCTCGATACAAAAAGTACTGATAAACCAAAATTAGAAAGCATAAAATCAAGGTTCATAATACCTGCTAAAACGGGAAGGGATAAAAAGGTTATAGGTTTACTATTAGTAGGGTCTGCCGATAAAAATGCGTTTTCAAAGGAGCAGGCAACGTTCCTGCAGACGGTAGCGAATGAGTCTTCGGTTTATATTGATCAGCTTCGGAATTTAATGGAAGGTGAACAGAAAAGACTTGAGCGTATTATAGAGCACCTGCCGGAAGGAATTTATCTTTTAGATAATGATTTTAATATTTTAAGCATAAATACAAAAGGGAAGGAACTCCTTCCGTTTTTAACCGGGAAGAAAAGTACGGGTAAAATAGAACATATAGGTGATATTCCTCTTAAAGATATCACTCTTTGGGAGAAGAGTCCTGATATATGGCATACTGTAGTGGTAGATAAACCCAGGCAGATGGTATTCAGAGCAGCCGTATTTCCCATGATTGAAGGGCCGGAAGAGGAGAAGCGGATGCTTATTATCCGCGATGTAACCGAAGAAAGCCTTATAGAGGAGAGAATGAAACAGCAGGAACTCTTAGCTTCTGTGGGCCAGATGGCTGCTGGTATAGCACATGATTTTAACAACAGTCTCACAGGAATAATAGGCTTTGCACAGTATCTGCAGACAAAGGACGATATTCCTGCATATGCAAAAGGGCACCTCAAGAGTATAGAAAAACAGGGAATGCGTGCCGTTAATCTAATCCAGCAGATACTCGATTTCAGCAGGAAATCCGTTGTTATACGTTCCGACATTAATCTGGTGCCCCTCATTAAAGAGATTGTTAAGATGCTCGAAAGAACTATTCCGGAAGATATAAAGATACAGCTCAATATAGAAACAAAAGATGCCGTTATATACTCCGACCCTACACAGATACAGCAGATTATTACGAATCTTGCCGTGAATGCACGTGATGCGATGCCGTCGGGCGGACTTTTCAAAATTACGCTGGCAGATACTGTTTTTAAAAATGACAGCAGGCCGCCTTTCCCCGATATGAAGAGCGGCAGGTGGATCTGCCTCTATACAGAAGATACGGGTATGGGTATTCCCCGGGATATTCAAACTAAAATATTTGATCCTTTCTTTACCACAAAGCCTGTGGGTTCGGGAACGGGTCTTGGACTTTCACAGGTTTACGGAATAGTGAATCAGAATAAAGGTCATATTATTGTAGAGAGCGAGCCCGGGAAAGGTACGCGTTTTGCTGTTTACTTTCCGGCTGTTGAAAAAAGAGAAAAAAGTGACAACGAGGCCGAACCGGTTCTTAATGTCGTAACTGACAAAACAGTACTCCTTGTGGAAGATGAGGAAGTGGTTTTAAAGGCAGTGAAACTTATGCTGGAACAACTTGGCTTTAAAGTTTTAAGTGCGTACAGGGGAGAGAATGCCTTGAAAATTATAAGGGGAAAAAAGGAAAGGATAGATCTTGTACTAACAGATATTGTAATGCCCGGCATGGGAGGTCGTGCGCTTGCCCGGAAAATCAAAGAACTTAAAACGCATATTAAAGTTATTGGAATGAGCGGCTATCCTTTAGGGTCAGAATCTGACGGCACTGTGGATGAAAGCATAAAAGCTGCAGCTCTGGATGGGTGGGTTCCCAAACCTGTTACAATGGAACGGCTCTCTAAGACGATAAGCGATATTCTTAATACTTAAATCCGACTGCACATCCGGCTTTATAAAGCCCTGCCACAAATTCTCCGCCTGTGTCATTAAAGACAGCATCGGGGTAATCTGCTAAGAGCCCGGTAAATGTCGGCTTTCCTACGGCAGAACCGTAATCGCCATATATCCGTAGTA
>QNBI01000413.1 GCA_003641675.1 Spirochaetota bacterium
AATGCACATCCCTCCTGCAACTAACCTCTCCGTAATGGCAGCACAGGCAGGGGTTAATGAAAACGCTGTCTCTTTTACGCTTCTGTTCACCTACATTATATATCTGTTTCTTCTCCCCCTGTATCTGCTTCTTTTCCTCTCACTTCCCGGAATTCTGTATTAATTTACACGCCCATGCAGGAGATTGTTTATAAGCTTAAATCTCTTTTTATAGTATGATGCATGCCGCAAATCACGGTTCTCCTTTCCGTTCTGCTCCATAAGGTTCTTTATTTTCTTCACCACAATATACCCGTCCCGGCTTTTTATCTGTGCAACCGGAACTGTAGATACTTTAGTGATATCAGCTCCGTTCTTTTTAAAGGACACACTAACGGAAAGCAGAGCAGAATCACCTGTATAGTTAATTAAGGCACCGGGGTTTTTAAGGTTCAATGACCTGCTCATTCCGGAAATAAGATTACCGGCAGAATATATAATTAATTTCCGTACTCCTCTGTATTTAACTATTTCATAAGGCTGGGGGACATGGGGATGATGAGAATAAATAATATCAGCGCCGGCCTCTACAGCCCTGTGGAAAAAATCCTTCTTATCCTTATCCGGTTTAAGAGAGTACTCCAAACCTCCATGAAAAGACAAAACTATTAAATCCGCATGTCCCCTTAACTTTTTTATATAATTAAGAAATTTATCAACCTCCGGCTTTTTATGATAATCCAGCACAGCAATATAAGGAGATACCTCCAGACGGTTTAAAAATTGAGTTATCGCAATAAAAAATGCCGTACGATTTTTTATACTAATAACCTCCGGCAAAAAATTTCTCTGCAGATTTCCCCTTAAACCGGAAAAATAGATTTTCCCATCCCATTTATTCTTTAGATACTCTAATGACCGGATAGTTTGTAAAATACCGTATATACCGAAATCATTTATATGATTATTTGCACAGGAAAAAACATTAAACCCGGATTCCACCGCAGCCTCCACATAATCTCTGTGTACATTAAATCTCGGATAGCCTGATATCTCTCTGGTTTCATCTATTGTAAACTCAAGGTTTGCAAAGCTTAAATCATCCTTTAGCAGAATATCCTTAATATCTTTGTACAAAAGGCGGTAGTCCGGCACAATTATATTATCTACATGGGCCATAATATCACCTGCAAAGGTAAGCCTTAAAGATTCCTCACTGTGAAGATTAAGCATGATTATTAGCAAATAAATAATTAAAAAAATGTAATTATGTAATCTTTTCATTACTGTATTTCTATTATACAATTAAAAAACTGTTTCTTAAAGACGATGCGGAGGTAATCTTGAAATGACCGGTTTAAAGCAATTAGTACTTACAACAAGAAGCTACAGAAGATTCGACAGCTCATTAAAACTAAAATCGGAAGAACTTATAGAGCTTGTTAAGCTTACCAGATTCACAGGTTCTGCTGCAAATCTGCAGCCTTTAAAATACATTGTAAGTACCAATCCCGGTACAAACAGAACAATATACCAAAACCTTTCCTGGGCAGGTTATCTCAATAACTGGAACGGACCCGTGGAAAACGAGAGACCTGCAGGGTATATAGTTATCCTTACAGATACAAATATAAGAGAAAATGCGGATATTGATATAGGCCTTTCTGCCCAGACTATTCTACTCGCCGCTTCGGAAAGAGGGCTGGGAGGATGTATGTTTGCCTCTATCCAGAGAGATACATTAACAAAATTATTTGCAATTCCTCAAAATCTTAAAATATCTCTTATTATTGCCCTGGGGAAACCTCTGGAAAAAGTAGTTATAGAAGATGCCGAGCCGGGTTCATCCATAAAATACTACAGGGATAAAGAATCGGTACATCATGTACCTAAGAGGACTTTAGAGGAAATACTGTTTAAAGTCTATTAATCCCTAGATAGACAAGAACCGTCAAAATAACTCCGACAGCGATCCCGGCAGCAATTTCATCCAACGAATGCCCCACCATGGTGGGCATTTCAATTCTTTCATTCTCCGGAAGTTTTTTATAGAGCCTATTTAAAGCTCTGGAGTGAAGTTCCACCGTACCTCTTAACCGGAAAGCGTCGTATATTACTATAACAGAAAACACAAAGGATACGGCAAAAATACGGGAACCAAACCCAGCTTCTATTCCTATTGCAGTTGTTAGGGAAGTCACAAAGGCGGAATGAGCACTCGGCATTCCCCCCGGTGAAAAAAAATAGTGTATTCCCATTTTTTTATCCTTTAAAGAATAAAAGACAGCTTTAAATAACTGACACAGAAGCTGTACGAAAACCGCCGTAATTAATGAAAGGCTAATACTGTTTTTCCATATCATACCGGAAAGAATAAAA
The DNA here is from genome assembly GCA_003641675.1 of Spirochaetota bacterium. Taxonomy (GTDB): domain Bacteria; phylum Spirochaetota; class Spirochaetia; order SZUA-6; family SZUA-6; genus SZUA-6. Next base: position 2,359 of record QNBI01000413.1, read on the forward strand.
GATTACAGAGTACTTATCAAGCCTCCAAAAATTATCTATTATTTATCTGTCCGGATTAACGCAAGATATAAAAGGGGGACTCCGTAAATGAAGCGGCATATTATTTTATTAATCTCTTTGGTCGCCTTCTTTGGTTTAATTTTTCCTTTGGCTGATTATGCCGAGGATTCATGGCTTTTGGAAATAGGAAGTCCTTTATACCAGGAAATAGAGGAACTCTCCATAAATAATTCGGCTCTGCCCTTTCTGGAAGATACGCCAGTCTCCGCCGGTACTGTACAACGAAATCTAAAATCGCTTAAAAATATTGTTTCTCCTTACAAAACTGCCCAAAGGATAGTTCTAAATCTTGAAATTCCCTACTACCCCGTTTCTCCCATTTTAGAAACCGGATTTTATACCGGTTACAATTCCGATAAGGACAGAATTCATTATATACAAACAAATGACAGAAAATTTCTCGATTACCGGCTGCTGTATCCTGTACAGAGTATCCCATCGGCTCTAAAGGCCGGATTTCTAATAAATGCCGCCGGATGGTCTGTATTTTTCCAGCCGGAATTACGGAAAGCAATGCCCTTTATCTTAAATGAGGACAACTAC
>QNBI01000414.1 GCA_003641675.1 Spirochaetota bacterium
GACAACTATCAAACGATTATCTTTTCAAGAGTAAAACAGGATGATGTTGAACAAATACTCCAATCAATAATTGATAAGAAACAGCATGAAAAGGCTTTAGCATTTAGAGAGGATGGTAAGAGTTATGACTTCAGTATTCAAAGAATCGATGATTTGGAATTCTACAAACACCAATTAAAGATAGTTTCAGAGTATTGTGGAATAATCAATCCTGAGGACATTAATGATTATTTAGCAATAGGTGGTTATTCAGCTCTGAAAAAAGCTCTTTCTATGAAACCAGATGAGATTGTTGCAGAAGTCAAAGAATCAGGTTTGAGAGGAAGAGGTGGTGCTGGTTTTCCAACTGGTTTAAAATGGGAGTTCTTAAGAAAATCAAAATCAAAAACAAAGTACTTAATCTGCAACTTTGATGAGGGCGACCCAGGAGCTTTTATGAATCGTGTTTTAGTGGAATCAAACCCACAGCTTTTAATAGAGGGAATTATCATTAGTGCTTATGCTTTGGAAGTCGAAAAAGCATTTATTTACACAAGATCAGAATACCCACTCGCTGTTTCAAGATTAAGAATTGCTATTGAACAAGCAAGGAAAAAGGGCTTTTTAGGTAGGAAAATACTTGGAAAGGATTTCTCCCTTGACATTGAGTTAAGGCTTGGAGCTGGTGCTTTTGTTTGTGGCGAAGAAACAGCACTTATAAAATCAATTCAGGGAATGCCTGGAAGGCCAAAACCAAAACCACCCTTCCCAGCTCAAAAGGGTTTGTGGGGCAAACCAACAAACATCAACAATGTTGAAACACTTGCTAATGTTCCTATAATAATAAATAAGGGAGCCTCTTGGTATAAAAAAATAGGTTCTGAGAATTCTAAAGGAACGAAAATGTTCTCTCTAAGTGGAGATTCTTTAAGAACAGGATACATTGAAATCCCATTCGGGACAAAGTTGAGAGATGTTCTTGAAATAGCAGGTGTTGACATTAAAAAATTCAAAGCATTACACCTTGGTGGTCCATCAGGAGGTTTTTTGAGTTCTAAACATTTGGATGTTGAGCTAGATTACGATTCTGTGAAAAAAGTAGATTCAATAATAGGTTCAGGAAGTATGGTTGTTATTGATACTTCAAAGGATATCGTTGAACAAGCATATTACTCTATAGAGTTTATAGTTTCAGAAAGTTGTGGTCAATGCGTCCCATGCAGAGAAGGAACAATGAGAATGCTCGAATTATTAGAGAAGATTCTTAATAAAAAAGCCAGTTATGAAGATTTAAAGAACCTCCAAGTTTTAGCAGAAACAATTAAACAAACCTCCCTTTGTGGGCTTGGGCAAACAGCTCCAAACACAGTTATTTCAACAATAAAACACTTCTTTGAAGAGTATCAAGAAAAGATAGTTCCTGCGAATAAAGAATTCTATTACTTTATCAATCCAGAAAGATGCACTGGTTGTCACCTATGTTTTAAAGTTTGTCCCAAAAAAGCGATTAGTGGTAAACCATTGGAAGTTCATGAAATAAATCAAGATGTTTGTGTTAGGTGTGGAATGTGTTATCATGAATGCCCTGTTAAAGCGATTGAAAAGAGAGATGAAAAAATGTAAGGTCGATGCTTATGGGTGAAAAAACAATCATTGTAAATGGGAAGAAGTACAAGACAACTGAGAAGTACTTGCTTCAAGCGTTGGAGAAGTTAGGTTTTGACATACCACACCTTTGCAGTCATCCTGACTTAGAACCAATTGCGACTTGTAGGCTTTGTGTTGTAGAAGTAAATGGGAGAATAAGAACTTCTTGCAACACAATTGTCGAGGAGAAAATGAATGTAATAACTGATTCTGAAGAATTAATAGAAATGAGACGTCATAATTTGGAATTAATACTAAGTAATCATCCTTTAGATTGTGATTATTGTTATAGAAATATGCATTGTGAACTTCAAAGGTTAGCTGAAAAAATAACTAACAAAACAAGGTATTCTGGAAAGCAAAGGAAGAGGGAAAAAGATGAGTCTTCAATTGCAATACTAAAGGATTTTGATAAGTGTATCCTTTGCGGTCGTTGCATTCAAATCTGTGAGAAACAAACTGTGAATGTTTTTGATTATGTTAATAGGGGTTTTGAAACAATAGTTGGAACAGCATTTGATCTTCCCCTATCTCAAACACCTTGTGTTAGTTGTGGTCAGTGTGTTCTTCACTGTCCAACAGCAGCTTTGATAGAAAAGGATGAAACACAACCCGTTCTTAAAGCAATTAATAATCCCGATAAGTTTGTTATTGCTCAAATAGCACCTGCTGTTAGGGTAACAATTGGCGAAGAGCTCGGATTAAAGCCAGGAGTTATACTTACAAAAAAACTTGTTTCGGCACTAAAAAGATTAGGTTTTGATAGGGTCTTTGACACGAGTTTAGGAGCTGACCTAACAATAATGGAAGAGGCAGCAGAGCTCGTTTCAAGATTAGAACAATCTAAATCACTACCGATGTTTACAAGTTGTTGTCCGGCTTGGGTTAGTTTTGTGGAAGAGTTTTATCCTGAATTCATACAAAATTTATCAACGACAAAAAGCCCGCATGAAATCTTAGGAGCAATTATAAAAACATACTACGCTGAAAAGAACAACATTGATCCAAAAAATATCGTTGTTGTTTCAATAATGCCTTGCACTGCTAAGAAGGAGGAGGCAAGGAGGACAGAGTTAAAAGTGAATAACTTGGAAGTTGTTGACCATGTAATAACAACTCGTGAACTTGGAAAATTATTAAGGGAGTTTGGTGTTGAAATTGAGAAGTTAGAGGATTCTGATTTTGATGATTTGATGAGTGCGAGTTCAGCAGGTCAAATCTTTGGAACAACAGGCGGTGTTATGGAAGCTGCTTTGAGAACAGCGAATTATTTTATAACAGGAAAGAATGATTATGAAAAGATAGATTACAAGGAAGTTAGGGGTTTGAAAGGA
>QNBI01000415.1 GCA_003641675.1 Spirochaetota bacterium
CACAGCTTGCCAGAATGTTTCAGACTACACCGTCTACAATTCACTACTGGTTTTCTAATGGAAAAGTTTCGTATAAGAACTATAAAAAAATAAGGACAAGTTTTTATTATCTTAACAATGCAAAGGACCCTCATGCAGGTGAAAGAAAATGCACGCACTGTCACAAATGGCTTCCAATTAGCAATTTCCGGCCTGGCAAATCTATCTGTAAAACCTGTGAGAAAAAGAGACTTTTAGAGCATTACCATAATAACATTAGTAAAAATGGAGGTGGCGGGAGTTGAACCCGCGTCCTGGATTGTGAATTAAAAGCTTCTACAGGTTTAGCTGCCCATTATTTTCTCGATAGTAAGACGGCGTTAGCAGCATACCCATTACTATCACAGCCTGCAAATTTATTTCCCCTTTTAACGGCAGACATATAAAAGGGTAAGTTCCGATTTAGCGTCGGATATCCAAAGCTGCTCGGAACAGGGCCTCTTTGGAATCCGTGACTGCAACTAAGCAGCCAGAGCTAATTCTGCTTCATTATTATCGGCAGTTATATTTGCGACATTTTTTAGGAGATTGACACTCCACCTGCAGCCCTTAACCCGAACCAAACCAGTCGAGACCGTTTCACCCCCTTGAATATTAGAAACGGTTTTTAAACTCGCGTTCAGCATCGCGTTTCTGATCCCTTCTCTTTATATCATTACGCTTATCAAAGAGCTTTTTCCCCTTACATACACCAATTTCAAGTTTAACCAAGCCTCTTTTAAGATAAAACTTTAAGGGAACTAAAGTCAATCCTTTTTCATCCACTTTCCTCTTTAGCCGTTTAAGCTCCTGTTTATGAACAAGCAGCTTTCTCGGCCTGTCAGGATCGTGATTAAAACGATTACCGAAGGGATAAGCTGAAATATGAAAACCTATGAGCCACAATTCATTGTTATCTATTTTAGCATAGGAGTCACTAAAAGAAAACCTGGAACCCCGCATAGATTTAACTTCTGTTCCTTTAAGCTCTATACCGCATTCTATACTCTCCTGCACGCTATAGTTAAATCTTGCCTTTCTGTTTGCCGCAAGAACTTTTATATCATTTTCAAAAGACATCCATTCACCGTTATTCTTTTGCCAATACTACCCGGAAACCAAGGTAATCTGTACACCATGAAGGCGGCTGCGAGCCTCTTTGATATAAAGGGGAAAGTTCCGGAAGATTTGCCCATCCCCCGCCGCGGACCGCTTTTTCCGCTCCTTCCGAAGGACCAAGAGGACTAAGAAAATAACTCACAGGGGAATACCAGTTACCGCACCACTCCCACACATTTCCGGATATATCGTAAAGGCCGAAGCCGTTAGGGATTGAGCTCTTTACCGGTTCAGGATTATTTCTGCCCTTCTTAAAAAAAACGTAGTTGCCGTTACGATTGCCGTTAGGGTAAGGTGCATCTTTAATTCCTCCGCGGGCTGCCCATTCCCATTCTGTTTCCAACGGGAGTCTTGCTCTGTAACGCGGATATGTTGTTTTTATTTTATCCGTAAGCCATTGTGCATATGCTGTAGCCGCATAGAAGGAAACATACGTTACAGGAAGATTGTCGTTTTTATCTGCTTTTTCCGGAAAAGTTTTAAGGTAGTTTTCCTCTGCAAGCCCCTTTTTCATAAGCTCCTCTATATTTGATTTACGCCATGAGGGATTTTCCTTTAAGAAAAGTCTGTAGTCTGCTCGGGAAATCTCTCTGTTTAATATATAGAAAGATTTTACAGTAACAGGAACTGGAATTAAAGGATCAACTAGCTTAGTTAGTCTTTCTTTGTCCGTGGTGTTCCCCAGTAGAAAGGAAGCTTCCGGGATATACGCAAAGGTCATACCTTTAAAATTAATGCTTTTATGTGACCTAATGCCGGAAGACCATTTAAAATTGTTTACAGATGAAATATAGTTTAACAATTTATCTTTAAACCATTGCGATTTTATAATTCTCACTGCATTTTTGTCTTTTAAAGCCACTGTAAACCAGAATGCAGCCAGAGGGTAATTCTCATTCATTAATCCGATATTCTCCGCAAGTTTTACAAGAGAGGACGAAGTTAGAACACCTCCGTTAGAAAAATAAATATTGCAAGCCTTTATAAAATACCTTAAACCTTCTTCTGTCTGGATAAAATACATAGATTTGTATAGAAAATCCTTAAGCTCGACATCCTGCTCACTTGTAAGGTTATTTATTGAGTATAGACTGGAAACAGTATCTGTAAGGATTTGCGGAATAAACGGATTTTGCACAAAATCTTTGTACTTCCATTGGATAATTTTATGTAAATCTGCTATTTCTATCTTTGCATTTATTTTTTGCCGTACTGGGAAAAATAATGTTCCAAATATACGGCCTTTAATTCTTGTTTTTTTTAAATATGTTTTGTAGAAGGGTTTTGTTATTTCTACCGTTCTTTCTCCGCTCTTCACAAAACCGGTTACAGGAGTGGAGCCCATATATTTCCCATCTATTTTAACAACTGCTTTGTCCGGTATTGATGTAAAATGCACAAGCGCTCCGTTAAATCGAATCCCTGGATAAATAAGCAGGAAAAATAGTATTAAAACAACAACAACTATATAAACTAGCGGGACATATGTTACAGGTTTAATACCAAATACATTTTTTAGTTTTACCTTTACTTCATGAAAATCGGGAATGGGTTCTTTATCTTTTCGCATAGAAGAGATTATATGAATAGTATAAAGCCTTGTCAATCTATCTGCTGTATATACCGTAAATACAATAATATTATACCTTGCCACAGTATCCAAATCATGATATTTTAAATTTCATGGCTTCAAAAACAAAACAAATAAAAAAGGTCAAAGAGAATACATTTGCAGATAAATTAGTCAGGAAAACAGAACAGTTTCTTTCATGGCGAAAGAGACGCAAACTCCGGAAAAAAGAAAAACAGAAAAGAAAAA
>QNBI01000416.1 GCA_003641675.1 Spirochaetota bacterium
ATCGTCATGAAGGGAGATACCATTGCCTTGCCTATTTTACGCCAAGCTTCATCTAAGCTTTTTACTTTCTTGCTAACAGACTCCGCATCTTCTTCAGACATTAATCCTGCTACAGGTAAATCTACGTACCCTAGAACTTCTTTCTTGTTTACTACAATCATTCCTCCACCAAATTCTATGAGTTTATTAGCTGCAAATGCCATATCTTCATCGTTTGTACCAGCTACAAGTAGATTGTGACTGTCATGAGCAACAGTAGAACCTACAGCACCTTCTTTAAATCCAAACCCTTTAACAAAACCAATTCCCATATCTCCAGATGCATGATGTCTCTCTATTACTGCAGCCTTTACAATATCCCTTGAGACATCAGGAACCACATATCCATTAACAACAAGTATGTCTTCAATAAGATGTCTTGTTGTAACTTTTGCTTCAATAACTTCGACCACATGAACTTTTACAGAGCCATCTTTGACACTCGGACTCTTAACCTTGAAATCATCAGGAGTAATTGTCCTTCCAACATTCATTGTGTTTTTAGCCCAGTCGGGAACTGGTTTTCTTGGTATATCAACAACTAATTTTCCGTTCTCCGCCACTACTTTACCATCAGCAATTACGGTTTTTATTGTTAGATTTGCAAGATCATCAACAATTAAGATGTCTGCAAATCTGGCAGGTGCAATGCCACCAACATCCATATACTTTAAGAAGTGTGTAGCTGTATTAACAGTAACCATTTGAATTGCTCTAATTGGGTCAACGCCTTCTTCAATAGCCCTTCGTACAACATGGTCTATATGACCTTCAGTCAGCAAATCTTCTGGATGTCTATCATCCGTTACCAGAACAAAATATCTTGAATCAACTCTAGTCTCAGTTACCGCTTTAATGACCTCTTCTAAATCATGCCATGCTGAGCCCTCTCTGATCATTGCAAACATTCCTCTCCTTGCACGCTCTAAAGCGTCAATTCTTCGAGTAGACTCGTGACACGAACTAACACCAGTAGCAGCATACGCAGACAATTTTTCATCAAGAGCAGGATCTGCATAGTGACCCTCTACAACTTTGCCACTCTTCAAGGTTTCAATAATTTCACCATGCATCTTGTCATCGCCGTAAATGACACCAGGATAATTCATAACTTCTCCAAGTGCGGCAACCTCATCAAGTTTCATTAACTCGGCAATTTCCTTTGGTCCAATCGAGGCCCCAGCAGTCTCAAATTCTGGCAGTGAGGCAGGAACACAGGAAGGTGCACTTATAAAGACTTTTAGAGGTGTGCCTTTAGCATTTTCGATCATTAACTTGATTCCTTTGACACCGAGCACATTCGCAATTTCATGTGGGTCCGCGAAAACAGCAGTAGTTCCATGGGGTAACACCGCTCTAGCGAATTCTGTTGGTAAAAGCATACTGCTTTCTATATGCACATGTCCATCCAAGAATCCAGGGACGAGATAGGCTCCCTTGGCATCTATTACCTTTGTATTTTCTCCAATGGTGTGATCAATCTTTATACCAACATGAGCAATTCTGTCGCCCTTAATTGCAACATTTATTCCATCTTGTATTTCGCCAGTATAAACATTAACCAAGCGTCCATTTTTGATTACTAAATCTGCTTTTATTTGACCTAATGCTGTAGCAGCCAATTCTTTTGTGACTTCCCAAAGCTTACTTCTAGCCATAAATATCAACTCACGCTTTTTGTTCTAACCTAAAAATATACTCACAGGAATTTAAAGATTATATCATTTTTTATAATCACATGACTGATATTTGCCAAATTTAGGGATGTAAATTTTAAAAAAATGTAATATTTTATGAGGAACACTACAAAATACAGAATATTGCTTATCTAAATACAAATTCAAAACAGAAGAGGTATAATAAAAGGAGAAATAAGGCAGGTGATAAAACGAGCAACACATAAAATAGGAAATAAATATGTGTAACTGTATAATCTGCCTACTTTAAGGCTGTATATGTTGCATTCAAGAGATTAAATTATGATTATCCTTTTGAATCCCAGCCGCTCTAGCACAGGTCTTATGGTTCGCCGATGGTCACCTTGCAATTCAACTCGGCCTTTTTTGGCCGTACCACCACATGCTAACGCATTCTTAAGGTCAGAGGCAATTTTCTTTATATCTGTATCTTCGTCGAATCCCGTTATCACTGTAACTGGCTTGCCAAACTTTCTTCGCTCTAGGTACACCTTTATTTCTGATTCTTTTTTGGATATTATACTCACAATCTTATCCATTGAAAATATGTCTTCATCATCATCTGTAAAGCTAATCTTTCAAATCCTCCATTACATTTTTTTTAACTATCAGAACAATATATCAACTTCACCCTTTTTATTTTTTTGGATTCTTTATTCATTTATCGAATTAATCGAATTATTCAAAATTTTATACGAAGTTAATTTCATTCAATACACGTTCTAATAATGTTCTCACATTATTTATACTCCTTAAAACTGTATCTGAAATTTTTTGGTATGGCTCAAGTATTACCGGCTGCACACCAAGAAGATATTGCCCTTCACACTTTTTCCTCAGCAAAGAAATATAAACAGATATTAATGAGCTATGGGTAGAAATACTCTGTGCGAGCTTTATAGAATTAAGATTGATAAAAACTAATTCTCCAGGAGATTTGTTAACATCAACTGCATCGATATACACAACATAGTCCACAGAAAGCTGATTATTCACAATGTCTAAAAAAAGTTCTTCGATATCATCATCCAACTCGTTATATGTAAACTCAGGAAACGATTTTTTTAGCTCACGAGCAATAATAATCCCAAAGCCATCATCTGCACGATCTGTGTTGCCTAAACCGATAAAAAGAATTTTTTTCTTGCGTGATAAATTTTCTTTTAAAAAATTATAAAAAGTTTGGGAAGG
>QNBI01000417.1 GCA_003641675.1 Spirochaetota bacterium
GGCAGAAGGTACTCCCGGAAGTGCTGATTATGGTAATTATATAAACTATCAGAACTATACACACTTAGGCACAAATTTAGGACCAGGAATAGAGCCTAATTCCGACAGGCTTAGATTGAATATTCTTCTAATGCCCTTAAAATTCTTTAAAGTAAACATGTTTTCATCTCTTGTAAGGCATGGCAATGCATCCGAAGGCTATTCATCCGGCGATGGTTCAATTTTTGATGATGGCTGGGTTTCTTCTACGGAGAATATATTTTCACACCTGAGATTTCTAACTCAAAACAGCATAAATTATATATGGCAGCTGGGCACAGATATTAAGTACCTTAATTTACCTATCTTTGAATTTCTAAATATTAACTTTAAAACCGGATTTGTATGGCAGGTAAGTTTTTCAACCGGAGAAAGCGGTATAGAAAATAAATATTTTATTAATATGGGTTTTTCTTTGAATTTTTAAGAAAATAGTATTCAAAACGTGGAGTTGCAATATGAAAATAGGCTATTTCCTTGATATTTTTTACCCTGAAATTAATGGTGTTATAACTTCTACTGTTAACCTTGCTAAAAACCTCATTAAGAAAGGCCATGAAGTTGTATTTTTTGCCCCCAAAAAGGAGAATTTCAAAGAAGAAGTTATACATGGCGATATACGTATGTTCTATATTCCCTCTGTAAAAGCGCCGTTCTATCCCGATATGCGTTTTAACCTGCCAAGGTCCAAAAGGTTTGATGATTTTGTTAAAAAAGAAAATTTTGATATATTTCATGTAACCGGGCCGTGGCTTATGGGATGGCTTGCAATTCACTATGCAAACAAATACTCTATTCCTCTTGTACAAACCTACCATACTAGGATTTCCGATCCTAAATATATAAGCTACGTCATTAAGAATGAAAAATTAATTCCGCTTTCTCAGAAGCTGCTCTGGTGGTATATAGAACAGTTTATTAGAAGAAGCAATTTCATAACCGCACCCAGTGAATACGCGAAAGAAGAACTTCTAAACCACATCCCCGATCTGGAAGTGGAATATATTTCTAATGGTATTGAGATAGAAGCTTTTGATAAATACGATTCCTTTGAAGAAATTAAAAGGAAATATCCTTTTTTTACCCGGAGAATGTTTATCTATGTCGGCCGGTTAGGAGTAGAAAAATCAATTGATATCATCATAAAAGCTATAAGTGAAATAGCCAAAGAATATAGTAATTCGAAACTCGTTATTATCGGTGACGGCCCGGATAGAAAAAGGCTGGAAGGGCTTGTTAGACAGCTTGAATTGGAGAATGTGGTATTCTTTTTGGGAAAAATACAGAATGAAAAATTAATTAGAAGCGGTCTTGTACATAATTCATACTGCTTTGTCACCGCATCTACATCGGAAACGCAGGGACTTAATGTTGTGGAAGCACAGGTGTGCGGTACACCTTCTATTGTTCCGGATGTAAAAAGCTTTAGAAATATAATAACTTGCGAAGAAGCTTTTTTCACTCCTCATGATCACAGAGAACTTGCAAATCTAATGAGAAGAATTTTAGTAGATAAAAATCTTTACAATAAACTAAAAAATGAAGCGAGAAGAAATGCAGATCTTTTTGACGGCAAAATAATAGCGGATAAATTTGAAAAAATCTATATGGATCTTATATCTTCAAGAATTTCTTCATCATTCTCTCTTGATAAGGAAAGATAAGAATGTAGGGAGAATAATTAGGGCCCCGATAGAAGTAGTTAACAGAACGAGTGAAACAAGTATGCCAAAAAACATAATCGGGGTGAAATTGGAAAAGGCTAAAATGAGCAGTCCCGAAACAAGCGAAACTGTTGTAAGCAGAATAGGCCTGCCTGCAATCTGCAGAGTGTTGGACAGAACCTTGTCAGGATTACCGTTTATTTCTTTCCGCTGTCTGTTAAATTGGATAATAAAATGTATGGAAGTATCAACACCTACTCCGATGGCGACGCTCGAAAAAGTAATTGTAACTACATCCAGCGGAATTTTAAAGATAAACATGCAAATAAAGTTAAGCATAATTCCGATGGTCATGGGAATAAGCGCAAATATTCCTAAAAGTAACGAACGAAAGGTAAAAGAAGTCAGTAAAAAAATAAGCAAAGCGGAAAAAAGTACAGAAGTCACTTGATCATGCGCCAGAGTTTCCGAAAGATAATAGGCGGATAGATTATTACCCCATAGTTCAACCTGTATCTGCTTGCTTAAGGTCTCCTTCTCATCTTTTTTAAGCTGAGCTGAGAAGGTTTTAAAATGTTGTTCCAGCATAAAATTATTTTTTTTACTGTCATAAATTCTTATTGCAATAGTAATTTTATTAAAGTTCTTATGCAGAATCGTACCAATGACAGAACTTCCCTGCGGAGAAGATGCAAGCGCCTTAAAATACCTTGATAGAAGAAGAATCATCCCTCGATTATCAGGAATTTTATATTTGCCTTTAAGTGTCTTGTTCATTAACTGGAGGTAAGTAACGAAAGAAGATATATATGCTATGTCCTTGTTTTCGTGTAATTTCTGTTCAAAATTTGCTACCTCTCTGAGTACTTTAGGATTAAGAAAGTAGTTCTTTTCACCAGGGGGCCCGGTAAGGGTTATATAGCCGTATGTTAAGCCGCCAAATTTTCTTACTACAAAGAGATTATCATCTATGGCTTTCTCTTTTTTTCTGTAATATTTTGTAAAATCGGTCTGATACGTAATATGCTTAAAGGAAATAAAAAAGAGTGCAACAATTACTGCTACTATTACCAGTATGAGAACCCGGTAATGAATAATATTTACTCCGAATTTGCCAAGGAGTTTTGTAGCTTTACCCTCTGTTACATGTTTTTTCTGTTGTTTTGTAGGAGGCGAAAGCATGGACAGGACGGCAGGGAAAAAGAAGAGTGAAAGAGCAGCGCA
>QNBI01000418.1 GCA_003641675.1 Spirochaetota bacterium
AAACCTATTAAACGAAAATTTATTGTTTCGGGTTTGTTTAAAAGCGGTTATTATGATTTTGATTTAAGCTGGATATTTGTATCATTAGAGACTGCCGGCAATTTTTTCTGGAAAGGAAAAGATTACCCTGTAAGATACGGAATTAAGCTGCATAATAGGTTTAAAGATGCTGAAAGTATTGCACGTATAAAAAACATTATTCGAGGCAAAAATATCAAGCCAGTATCATGGAGGGAGTATAACAGGTCATTTTTCGATGCTCTTTTAATGGAAAAAATAATGATGATGCTTCTTTTAAGTTTAATATTCGTTGTGGTGGGGTTTAATATTTATCATTCTTTGAGGAGAATGGTTTATGAAAAGATAGAAGATCTGGCAATACTAAAAGCAATCGGGGCAGCTCCTTTAAAACTGCAGTATATTTTTATCCTGGAGGGGTCCTTAATAGGGTTTTTTGGCATATTGGGGGGCGTGGGTTTAGGGCTTCTGATTTCTGTGAATATAAATGAAATATTTTCGGTAATTGAAAGTGCAATTAACTCTATTATTGGTATAGTGCAGGGCCTATTATTAATTTTTGCAGGGAACGGCTATATTGAGAATTTCAGCGTTTTTTCACCAATGTATTTTTATTTAACAAAGGTTCCTGTAGAAATTAAATTAAACGAGGTTATTGCAATAGCATTTTTTGCGGTAGCGGCCTGTTCTGTCGCAGCATATTTTGCCTCGTTAAAGATAAGCCGTATAAAACCGGCGGAAATTCTGCGGTATCGATAAAAACTGGTAAGGGGTTACGAAGTTATGAATGAAATTGTGGCTGTATCGGAGCTTAAAAAAAAGTATATTTCTAAGTACGAAGAACTTGAAGTGCTTAAAAATATATCACTTACAGTTAATCAAGGTGAAACTGTGGTAATTACCGGAGAGAGCGGGTCCGGAAAGAGTACCCTGTTAAACCTGCTTGGAGGCCTGGACAGTGCAACTTCCGGCAGGGTATTTGTAAATGGAAATGATATATGTAAACTAAACGAACACGAATTAACCGGATACAGAAACAGGTTTATAGGATTTATTTTTCAGTTTCATTATCTGTTAAATGATTTCGACGCCATGGAAAATGTGCTTATACCTGCACTGATACGCGGAGATTCGTACGGTTCTGCGCAAGAAAGAGCTGTGTCCCTCCTGGCCGACGTCGGTCTTGCAGACCACCTGCATAATCTGCCTGCAGAGCTTTCCGGAGGAGAAAGACAGAGAGTGGCGGTTGCACGGGCTCTTATGAATGAGCCTTCACTTATTTTAGCGGATGAGCCTCTGGGCAATCTTGATGAAAAAAACTCATTAATTGTGGAAAATATGCTTTTTTCACTTGTGGAGAAATACAATAAAACAATGATACTTGTTACTCATGATACCGAAGTGGCAAACCGGAGCGACAGAAGGTACCTGCTTGAACATGGTATTCTGGAGCAGATGTGAAACTGCAGTTTATGTTCTTTCTGGGAATTGCAAATTTCCTAAAAAAAGGAAGTATCTCGAGGTATTTAAAGGGATCAATAGTTGGTATAGGATTAAGTCTTATTCCTCTAATTGTTGTTCTTGAAGTTACAGATGGGATGATAGAGGGAATAACTTCGAGATATCTTGAAATCGGCACGTATCATATGGAAATATTCTTTAATAACTATAGAAACCTTGAAGAGCTCGAAACTTTGGGGAACAGGATAGACGGGATTAAGGGGGTAAAAGAAACAATAGTAGAAAAACGTGGGACTGCTTTAATATCTGCACACGGATTACGGACAGCAGTTGTTTTGAGGGCAATCCCGAATGATCTCTACAAAAGAGATCAAGGCTATAAAAAATATATGAGAATTATTAGCGGTGAGTTCGGTTTCCATAATGAATCTTCTATTTTAGTAAGTAAAGCCATTGCGGATAAACTTAAATTAAAAGTAGGGGATAAAATTCCTCTTGTAACAGTTGGAGAAAATGCTTTTTCGGATTCTTATCCTAAATTCGGTGTATTTACTGTAACGGGGATATTTTCGACGGGGTATCAGGAAATGGATAAACTCCTGGTATTTATTTCTCTGAAAAAAGGTATGAAATATATTACCGCATCGGGCTCTTCACAGATAATCGGAGTAAAGGTTGACAATCCTTTTAAGGATCTGTCTGTAATTGCAAATAATATCGAAAAAGTACTGCCAAAAGGAACTGCAATATACAGCTGGTACGAGCTTGAAATTGGCCAGTATAAATCTTTCCGAACAACTAAAGCTATGCTTGTTTTAATTATGGCGCTTATTGTTATAATAGCGAGTATAAATATATCTTCCTCCATGATAATGATAGTCATAGAGAAGAGCAGGGAAATTGCAATACTTAAGAGTATAGGAGCTTATCCGTGGATGATTACCGGTGCATTCCTTCTAACAGGCTTTGCCGCAGGGTTTGCAGGGACTGTACTTGGTCTTGCTTCCGGTATATTAATATCGGTTAATATAAATGAAATTTTCGTTTACCTGCAGGGATTCTTTAATATTATTTCCGCGGGAATAAGTTATGTTCTGCAGCCTATTACGGGTCAGGGCAGGCTCTCCGGCTTTGAAATATTTAATTCGGTATACTATCTTGACAGAATACCGATTAGGCTAAACATTACAGAGCTTTCTCTTGTTTCTTTCGGAACAATTCTCTTATCTGTACTGGCGTCCTATTTCCCGGCAAAAAAAGCAGGCCTGCTTAAGCCTCTTAAGCTTTTAAGAAGATATTAAGCTTGATTTCTCTGTAAAATTTCTTATTATTCTATATAGGTAGAAATAAATGAAATGTGAAATTTGCGGAAAAAGGGAAGCGGTTATTCATATCCAGCAGATTATCGGAAATAAAAAGGTAGAACTGCATATATGCGAGGT
>QNBI01000419.1 GCA_003641675.1 Spirochaetota bacterium
AGAGGGATATTAAAAGGATACCGTTCAAGAGCAGGGCGGGCCTGCCGAATAGGCCATCTCTGCAGCATTGTTATTTTTTTCTCACCGTCTTTTGTTTTTATCCGGGCTATTACATCCTCCACCGTATAATCACCCGCCTCTTTAATAAAAGTGATTTCTCCGCTGTACTCAGGATGTAGAATAATTTTGTGCATTATCTGCTGCGTTTCCGGAACAGTACCGATAATTGCTCCGCCGGCTAACTTATCGCCGATCTTTACAGTCGGTGTGAAATGCCATTTTTTCTCCCGCAAAAGAGCGGGCATTGTTATTCCGCGTTTTATAAAGGATTTTGAAACTTTATAAATAGCCTCCAGAGGTCTTTGAATACCGTCATAGATAGTTCCTATAAGCCCGGGGCCTAATTCTACATTCATAGGCATACCGGAACCGTATATTTCATCACCGGGTTTTATTCCGGTAGTATCTTCATAAACCTGGATAATTGCACGTTCGCCTTCCAGTTTAACTACTTCACCGACTATTCTTACCGAACCCACCTGTACCATCTCCAGCATTAGTGCATCTGTTACACCCTTTGCCTCAATAACAGGTCCGTTTACTCTTTTTATCGTTCCGATTATACGCTGCTGCATAGTATCTCTTATTCCTCTATAAACTGCTTGTAAATTAATTTTCTAATCTTATCCTGATATCTTTCAATCCTTGTTTCCACTCTGTTGTCAAAAGAAAGCCTTCCTGCAGGATCTTTTATCACAACTCCCTGGCCGAAAACGGGTTCTTCCGGGGAAATTGAAATCTCAACCTGCCTGTTAGAAATATTAAGGACTATATCCTCTGCCGTTTTAAGAACCTTATCGCCTATCAGTTTTTTCTCTGTCTCAGAGGCATTTACCAGACATTTTTCTGTTCCCAGGCCGATAGCCGCTTCGGCTATCCATTGCGTTAGTATCTCTCTATAGTTTTTAGCTGAAATAAGGCTTTTAATTTTTTCTCTAACTCGTTCCAGTACGTAGGAATAGATTCTCTCCTCACTGTTAAGTTTTATACGCCGCAGGGCTACAGTGGTTGAGGAATCGAAAGCCTTTTTTAAAGCATCTATCTGACGTTCGGCAGTTTTTCTGGCTTCCTCTAAAATATGCTCTTCCGTTGCAGCTGCGGTCTCAAGTTTCTGCTTTCTCTGTTTCTCCGCCTTTTCCGCTATACGCCGTGCTTCCTCCTCGGCATCATGCAGAATTGCATTTACAAGAGATTTGTCATCTTCCGGTGTTGCGGTGCTTTCCCTTTGTCTTCTTGCCATATTATTCTCTCTAAAGTTTTATACCAATTGCGCTGTACACCATCTCGCGCAAGTCAGCTTTACCGGAAATACGACCCTCCCTGTCCGGTATTTCTACGATAAGGGGAAACTCTTTGGTAAATACATAGTCCTCTACAAGCGGGCCGATTAACTCTGCTATTCTTTCCGTAATTATTATAATCCCAATTTCTCTGTCATCGAGAGCAGATTTAAAAGCTTCTTCCGCTTCCTGTTTGTTATGTACACTGGTTCCTCTAACACCTGCCATACCGAAACCAAGTACAGAATCTTCATCCCCGATGACAAAGTAATTCATACTACACTTTCCCCATAATCATTAGAGCAGTAATAAAACCGAAAACAACAATTCCTTCACCGAGAGCAATAAATATAAGTGCCTGTCCGGCCACCTCGGGTTTTTCCGCTATGGCACCCATAGCAGCAGCTCCTACGTTGCTTATGGCTATTGCCGCTCCGATTGCACCGACACTAAAAGCTATTGCCGCTGCTAAAAGTCCCCACTTCTGGACATCGGAAGAAACTCCAGTGGCTACTGCCTTTACCGTTTCTGTTACTTCGGAAGATGCAAAGACACCCAATACAGTTAATAAACCGAATAAGCCAACCAGAGAGAGTATGAATGCGGTTCGGAAACTCACACTTTTTAAGCCTTTCTTTTTTCCAGTCATGATTAACCTTCCTCCTGTAGATAATTTCTTAAAGAGATAGGGGCATAAGCACGTCCGTTACCTCTAAAGTATTTCGAAAAAAATTCATAGTAGTTAAGACGCAGAGCCTGCACCCCTGCGGAAAGACCTTCGAGTACTATTACAAGGATATTCCCGAATAGAAGAATAGACAGGCCAGCAAGGCTGAACTCGTTTCCTGTTAAGCCTGCAATTGACCTAAAAGCCATCATTAAACTTACATGGGCAATTCCAAGACCGGCAACACGCATAAAGGACAGTGTGTTTGCAAGGTAGCCGGAAAAGATTTCAAGGAGTTCTATAATCCAATCCATAATATAGTTTATAATACCCGGAGAGGGACTGTCGGAATGTCCGGAGTTATTCTCTTTCTTGTGATTTAGTACCATTTCTATTGGTACCTTTAACATTAGAATAAGCACTGGCATTCCAAAAGCAGCTATGAGAAAACTGTTCCCGGGAAGTTCTTTATAGGAGTGTTCGGCAAAGTAGAAACTTGCATATACCCCGGCAAAGTACATCTCGGCACCTATTATTCCTCCTTTTTCAAAGAGAAGTTTAAACCATTCTTTCTTCCTTAGAAGGTTTATCCAGTTTAATATAAGTCCCACGCCAATAACTGCAATTCCGAAGTATATGGTTATTACAAGGATGTCATATATACTTTTAAAGGAAGAATTGCTGCTGCTTTCTCCGGCTACAAGGGCATGGTAGTTAAACCATAACGGCGGGAACACAGGATATCCGAAGTACGTACCGAACAGTATACCTGTAATGGTAGAGGCGCCTCCGCAGTACATAATTAAAGTAAAGAGTTTTTTCATGCTTTCGCCGGTGTTTCTGAAAAGCCGGGGAGCAATGGCGCCGAAAAGCAGAAGAACCAGGCCCTGTCCGGCATCGTTGAACATTAA
>QNBI01000420.1 GCA_003641675.1 Spirochaetota bacterium
AACTCCGTATATTATTCCGATTTTTTTGTGGCCCAGTTTAATAAGGTAATCGGCCACTTTGTAGCCGCCTAATTCAAGATCTGCAGTGACATAGCAGGAGGTTATACCTTCTATTCTTCTTCCCACAATTACAAAGGGTATGTTAGATGCTTTTAGCTTAAGAGCTTCTTCCTGAACTACAGGGAAGAACGTGGGGAATATAAGCAGGCCGTCCGCACGATTATTCCGCATAATGTCAAGGTAAAATTTTTCACGTTTGGCATCTTCATTTGTAATACAGAGAATTATAGAATATCCCCTGCTGTAAGCGATATGCTCCACTCCCTGAGTTATTTCGGCGAAGACCGGATTAAGATTATCCGGAATTATAAGACAGATTGTTTTCGTTTTCTGTTTAACTAATCCGCGGGCAAGAAAATTGGGATGATATTTAAGTTTGTCCGCAGCATTCCGTATTTTCTGTTTTGTTGTTTCTTTAATTTTTGTGCTGCCGCTAAGCGCCAGAGATACTGTGGCGGAAGAAAAACCGGATAGTTTCGCAACGTCATATATTGTTGGTTTGTTGTTTTTATCAATCATTAAATCGGTTTAATAGTCGTGACTGTGTGTTTGCTGGTTTGTTAGCTGTTCCGGTTCTGCGGGATAATCTGTATTTTTTCCCGCGGTAGTAGTTTATCCTGCCGGTGCAATTAATTATCTTTTTAGTTATATTGACATATGCATACCATACCCTTATGATATACTAGTTGTAATCGGGGTTTTATGAAGAAAAATATCAGCACTGTGGTCTTTGATTTTGGGAATGTGCTATTAAAGGTCGACCGGTTAAAGATCTGTTCCCATTTATCGAAGCATTCTGCTCTGCCGGCAGAAAAGATATGCAGAATAATTTACGGAACGGAGATTGAGTATTATTCCGAAACGGGAAAGTACGATTCCAGAGAGCATTTCCGTGTAATAAAAGATGCAATAAAGGGAGATGAAGGCTGGTGTTATGAAGAATTCTTCCATGAATTTAAAGACGGATTCGAGGATAATCCGGATGGCGAAGAAGCCCTTAAATATGCCGGAGAAAAGGCACGGGTTTTTGTGCTGTCCAATACAACCTACCTCCATTCCCTCTGTCTGTTCGAGCATGAAACTCTTGCAACTATCCCTGAACTTTTTATTTTTTCCTATAAGGTCGGTGTAATGAAACCGGATAGAAGGATATGGGATATCATGTGTGCGAGGGGTTCTGTTAAACCGGAAGAATGCCTCTATATAGATGATATAGAGGAGTACTGCAGTACGGCGGAAAGGATTGGTTTTAACGTAATAAACTACGATATCAATAAGATGAATCTTAAGAGTGAGCTTAAAAGGTGGCTTTAATAACTGTACATAAAGTACAGAATATAATATTTATTTAAGGAGGTCCTTATGAGAAGGAAAGTTGTAGTTATTGTACTGCTTCTGACCCTGCTTCTTCCTCTTGCCCTGTTTGCAGGCGGACAGAAAGAGGAGGCAAAAAAGGTAGTGCTTTACTCGGCACATACCCAGGAGATTATCGATGCCCTTGCTCCGCGTTTTAAATCGGAAACAGGCATAGATGCAGAAGTTGTTAAAATGGGTTCAGGGGATGTAATTTCGAGGGTTAAGGCGGAAAAGGATAATCCGCAGTGCGATGTTATCTGGAGTATCGGGGGTGAACAGTTAGAGGCAAACTCTAATCTGCTTCAGAAATACACACCGAAGGATTGGGATAAGATAGAAGATGTGTTTAAAGTCGGAACAAACTGGCTCCCGTACACAGGTATAGTTATGGTATTTATAGTAAATACGAAAATTGTGCCGGAAAACCTTACCCCACAAAAATGGACAGATTTAAGCGATCCGAGACTTAAAGGCCAGATATCTTCCGCGAGGGCAGATAAATCTGGTTCATCCTACATGCAGCTTGCAACGGTACTTAATATCTATAAAGACCGCGGCTGGGATGTTTATGAGAGCATACTAAAGAACTTTGTACTTTCAGGAAGCTCTTCTGCGGTTCCCCGTTTCGTAAACGACGGTGAGCAGGCTGTCGGAATAACACTGGAAGATAACGCATACCGTTATGTAAAAGGCGGCGGCCCTGTAAAGATTGTTTATCCTAAAGACGGAACAACTGCAGGCCCGGATGGAATAGCACTGGTAAAGGGCGCCCCGCATCCGGAAGCAGCAAAAGCATTTATAGACTGGGCTCTTTCCAAACCTATCCAGGACTTCCTGGTAGAGAAAATGGGAAGAAGAGCTGTAAGAACAGACGGCGCTGTATCACCCGGTCTTCCTCCTCTCAGCAGTATTAAAACCGTTCCGTACGATTTTGGATGGTCTGCAAGCCACAAAGAAGAATTTGTAAAACATTGGACAGAGTTAGTTCAGAAACTCGGCCTTTAAGGCTTAAAATTTATAACTCAAAATGCGGCCCCTATCTTGGGGCTGCATAATTTTCAAAAGGAATATATATGGCAACGATAAAACTTGAGAAGATAAGCAAGAGTTTTCCGGGTGTGAATGCTTTAAGCAATATTACCGAAGATATTAAATCGGGTGAATTTTTTACACTTTTAGGTCCTTCGGGTTGCGGTAAAACAACTCTCTTAAGAACTATTGCAGGGTTTTATCGGCAGGATGACGGGAACATATATATAGATAATAAATTAATGGATACTGTTCCTGCATATGAAAGAAATACAGGGATGGTTTTTCAGAACTATGCTGTATTTCCTCATATGACAGTGTTCGAAAATGTAGCCTTTGGGCTCAAAAACAGAAAAGTTCCTTCTTCTGAGATAAAGAAAAGGGTAGCACATGTTCTGGAAATGGCCAGGCTTTCCGGTTACGAGGACCGTACACCGGACCAGCTTTCAGGAGGTCAGCAGCAGAGGGTGGG
>QNBI01000421.1 GCA_003641675.1 Spirochaetota bacterium
CCTCTGTACCTTTTGGAACAGGAGCTGCAGATATTTTATCACCAAGTGCAGCTTCCATAGTTTTTGAGCTGCCTAAGTGATGGATTGTCATAGCAGTTTTTCCCGATTTCATATTCGCGATAATCTCTTTAAAACCATCGTTCGGTGTTGTGGGAGGAGAAACCTTATACTTGCGGTATAAATCTATATACCACTGGTTCGCCGCAATCGCCTTGGGAGTCGTTAAGCCGGAACTTCCATCGGGCAGAAAAAACTTTGCACCGCTTGAAAGAACAAAAGTACCCCACCAGTCATGGCCACCGCGGGCGCCTCGTATTCCAAAGCCGTAAACATCAATCTTGCCATCTCCATTAGTATCACGTGTCAATTTCCTTGCCAGTGTAAGAAATTCAGCACGGGTCTTAGCCGGTGTAAGCCCCATTTCCTTAAATGTGTCAGCCCTGTAATACATGTAGAGTATAACCATCTGCAGAGGCATTAGGTACTGTTTCCCGTCTTTATAGCGGGTTAAGTTCCAGACATTATCGTAAATATCATTTCTGCCATCCCAATTTTTAATGTAGTTATCCAGAGGTGCAAGGGCACCCATTTCAACAAGCTGAGGCTGCCACCAGAGTTTAACCTGAGAAACATCGGGCGGAGATCCTGCAGCAACGGCGGTAAGCAGTTTCTGGTTATATGCATTCCATGCAATTGCCTCCGGCTTAATTTTGATATTCGGATTTTCTTTTTCGAATTTCGTAACCAAAGGTGTTACAGCACTCTCCGGATTATCAAAATGATACCAGAATGTTAGAGTAGCAGGGGCAGCTTCTTTCTGGCCGCCTGCAAACAACGCTGTAGATAGAATTAACAGCGCCAAAATAATAAATAAAGATTTTCTCATAAAAACCCCCTTAAAATATTTTAAACACTCATACGAGTATTTTTTCCTCTATTTAGATGAGCAAGCCTCCGTTCATGGGCTTTCTGCATATGCTCCTCCATAGCAGAAGCAGCTCGTTCAGGATTGCCCGTTTTTATACCTTTAATTATCCTGTCATGCTCTGTAAGTGTAATATGTTCTCTCTCCAAGGAAACTTTCATTTCCCTCCTTGAAAATGCAATAATATCAGGTGTAATAAGCCCTATAAGTGACCGCAAAACCATATTTTTAGAAGCTTCTGCAATTCTTAGATGAAACAGATGATCTTCCTCCAGGCCGGACCTTCCAGCTTCTATTTCTCTTCTAAAATCCTCCTGTGCCTTTACAATACTTTGAACGTCGCCTTCTTCGGCACGTGCCGCTGCAAGTCGTGCAGACTGTACCTCCAGCAGCGCCCTTACCTCCATTAAGGATTCAAAATCCGGCCCTTCAACATTTAAGATATTCGCTATTAACCCTTCAAGAGCTTTTACCCCCAGACTTGCAACAATAGTTCCTTTTTGAGGAATTGTTTTTAATATCCCGTAAAATTCGAGTTTCTTAATCGCCTCCCGTACATAACTCCTTCCAACTCCAAACCGTTCCGAAAGAACCCTTTCCGAGGGAAGCCTTACTCCGGGTTTTAACTTACCAGTAGAAATAAGATTCTTAATCTGATTAATAATAATATCCGAAGGTTTTTTAACATCAATTTCCTTAAATATTTCAAGATTAGTCTCTGAATTTTCTATCATCTACTGCTTCTCTCTATTTTTAAAAAGTATGTAAAACATTTCCTCCCGTAGGTAAAACAAGTTTAATTTATTTTATTGTATACTGGTTGACATTTAGCTGGTTAACCAGTAGCTTACATAATATCATACAGCCTTACAGTATGCAAGGGCTTTTTTAAATATATTTCTATAAAAGACGTTTTTTAGAAATTACAATTTACATAAAAAAGGGGCAAAATGAATAAAGAATTAAAAGCTAAAGAGCTGGAAAAAACTGCTTGGGAGCTTAGACTCAAAGCACTAAAAATGGTGTATCACGCAAAGTCTGGCCATCTTGGAGGATCCTTCTCTGCTGCTGAAATACTCTCGGTACTTTATTTCCATACTGCAAAACTTGATCCGGAAAATCCGGATTGGGAACATCGTGACCGTATTTTTATATCGAAGGGACATTGTGCACCCATTTATTACGCCGCTCTTGCAAAACGCGGATACTTTCCCGAAGAAGAGCTTTTTACACTTAGGCAGCTTGGAAGCAGACTGCAGGGCCATCCTGACAGAAACAAACTGCCGGGAATAGAGATGTCTTCCGGTCCGCTCGGCCTTGGCGCATCCACCGCAGTAGGAACTGCACTGGGATTAAGGCAGAAAAACAATAATTCACGTGTATACTGCCTTTTAGGCGATGGTGAAATGCAGGAAGGAATAGTCTGGGAGGCTGCTATGACAGCGGCAAAGTATAAACCCGGCAATCTTGTCTTTATACTGGATTATAATCATTATCAGTTAAGCGGAAGCGTAGCCTCTGTGCAACCCATTGAACCTGTTGAGGCTAAGTGGAAAAGTTTCGGATGGAATGCATTTTCTATTAACGGACACAGAGTAAACGAACTTTTAGACGCATTTTCTATTATTAGAAGAAACAAAACCGCTGTTCAACAGAATAAGGCTGCAGATAAACCCCTTATAATAATTGCCAATACCGTTAAAGGGAAAGGCGTCTCATTTATGGAAAATACAAGTAAGTGGCACGGGAGGGTGCCCTCCGATTCGGAGATGGAGGCGGCAGTTCAAGAAATATCTGCCCGTCTTGCAGGAATTAAGACAGAAACAAATGAAGAAAATTCGAAAGGAATAATACATGAATAACAGCCCAAAACAGCTCAGGCTTACTTACGGAGAAGCTCTTGCAGAACTGGGGGAGGTAAACTCCGATATTGTTGTTGTAGATGCCGATATGGCGGATGGAACCAGAACAGTTGAATTTAAACA
>QNBI01000422.1 GCA_003641675.1 Spirochaetota bacterium
ATCAATTTCTCTAATCCTCTACGAAGTTCTACAGAAGCTACATGCCTTAGATAATCTCCTCCGGTCTCTGCTTTCTTTTGAAACCGGGCTGTAAATCCTCTGTCTATTAGGCTTTTAAGTTCTGCAATTTCTATTTTTCCATCTGCAAGCTCCCTGGCTTTTTCCTCCAGAGCGTGCTCCCGCACAAATCTTCCCTTTACACCGGTAATCACAATCCGTACAGCATGGCGGTTAACGGCTAATCCCGGAACACCAGGGATGCCCGCCCCGACCTCTCCTGCACCGCTTAAGCCGGGCGCCTGCCGCACAGCCAGAATGGTTATTGTAAATTTGGGATAATCGAACCTTGTACGCACATCTCTGTAATACCATGATTTGCAGGGAACATTTTTAAACCCTATCTTCGTTATAAAGATACCTTTTCTCCGGGAAGGAGTTTTTAACAATTCTTCTGCAGTAACTGTTTTCTCCTCCGGAGAGTCCGCTGTAATAAAGTAAATATCGGCATTTAGAGCAATAAGGGGGCCTGCAAGATCGGACCAGGGAGGAAAAGCCGCTACACTGCCGCCAAGGGTAATTCTATTTCTAAGAGCATTGGATGCTGCATTTTTAAGCGCCTTTACCAGGATATGTTCGGGATTTAACCCGGACATGCTTTCCGCTGTTTCACTGTACGTTAAGCCGGAGCCGATAATTATTTTACCGTTATCGTGTTTGAAAATTTTAAGCTCACTAATTTTAGATATATCGGCAATACCCGCAGCCTGCCGGGTTTCTGTACCGGTACTGTCGGTATCGTTAGAACTGCCGGCTCGTAAAAGCCCCCCTTTTAGCAGGTTAGTACCGCCGCTGTGAATAATACACCCTTTTCTTAAAAGCTGAGGAATTTCTTCTAATTCGGCAGGAAAATACCAGGCAAGCTCCTCCATTGGATACCCCTTGCAATAAAATACTGTGCTTATTTTATTACCTTATGAAACCTTTAAGCAAGGGGTTGGGTGAAGAATTTAGGGGATATAGAGAGAACCTCTGTCCACCGCAAAGGAGGAACCGGTTATCCATGAAGCTTCATCGCTTAGCAGAAAAAGAAGCGTATTTGCTGTATCCTCCGGTTTTCCCAGACGTTTAAGAGGAAGTTTTTCCGTATTAATGCCCCCAGTTATAATAAATTACTGGCAATTTCCGCCAGCCTGCTCCTTTCACCCTTTATGAGGTTTACCGTTGCAAACAGGTCCTGGCCCTTCATCTTGTCTATAAGGTAGGTAAGCCCATTGGAGTGTGCATCGAGATACGGTGTATCTATCTGATAAATATCACCTGTAAATACAATCTTTGTGTTGTCCCCCGCCCTCGTTATAATCGTTTTAACTTCATGCGGAGTGAGGTTCTGAGCTTCATCCACAATAAAGAAAATCTTTGCAAGACTTCTGCCCCTTATATATGCAAGGGGGGCAATAAAGAGTTTTTCACTGCTTAACATATCCGCAATCTGTTCGTATTCCTTTGTGTCCTGATCAAATTGATGCCTTATAACATTTAGGTTGTCGTAGAGCGGCTGCATATAAGGATCGAGCTTAGACTCTATATTACCGGGAAGGTAACCTAAATCCCTGTTTCCCAGCGGCACAATGGGGCGTGCAAGGTAGATCTGCCGGAATTTTTTCCGCTGCTCCAGAGCCGCTGCAAGGGCAAGCAGAGTTTTGCCTGTTCCCGCTTTTCCGGTAAGAGCAACAAGCGATATATCATCTCTCGACATGGCATCCAGCGAGAAGGTCTGCTCTGCATTTCTGGGCCGAATCCCGTAGCAGTTCTTCTTTTCCACACGTTCAAACTCCCCCGTCTCCTTATTGTAGAAGGCAAGCGCACTCTTGCTTTCGTTTTTAAGAATAAAGTACTCATTGGTTACCGGAATAATACTCCCGTCTAAACCTTCTTTGCCTACACGCCCGTCTTTATAGAGACTGTCTATGACCTCCGAAGGTACACCTGTAACTGTATTCTTCCCTGAGTAGAGTTTATCTACATCTATAACCTTGCCTGTCTGGTAATCCTCTGCCTCTATATTAAAGGCGAGAGCTTTCATCCTTAAATTTATATCCTTGCTTACGAGCACAATAGTACGTTCCGGAAATTTCTCCTTAAGGTACAGTGCAAGTTCAATTATCTGATTATCCGCCTTTTTTAACGTTAAAATTGATTCGATCATGGCAGAAGTTTTCTGTTCATAGAATACATATAGCCTCCCCCTGCCGTCTCCAAGTTCCACTCCTTCATGGAAAAATCTGCCCGATTTTGAGGTAAGTTCATCTAATTCACGTACAAATTGCCGTGCTTCATAATTTATATGGTCATTGCCTCTTTTAAATTTATCCAGCTCCTCCAGGGCAACCATCGGTATTACAACATCATTCTCTTCGAAGCTGTAGATGGATGTATGATCAAAGAGAAGCACATTTGTATCCAGAATAAAAAGTTTTTTAGATTTCGATTCCTTTAGTTCCATTTAAATCCTTTCCCCGTTTTTGTCTCTATCGAGAACTTCCCGAACCTTTTTCCCTATCATCTGCGGCGTAAAGGGCTTTTCGATAAAATCTACATCCTTATCCAGTATATGATGGTGCGCAATTACATTGTTCGTATAGCCCGACATATACAGTACCTTTGCATTGGGGCAGTATGCAAGCAAGACAGCAGCAACCTGCCGTCCGTCCATTCCCGGCATAACAACATCACAGATAATAAGGTCTATATCTCTGTTTTCACTGCATACTTTAGCTGCCTCTTCTCCTCCGTCTGCAGAGAATAGATTATACCTGTAATTCGAAAGAGCAGAAACGATAATTTTGCGTACAAGGTCATCATCCTCTACGACAAGTATTTTTTCATTTCCCTTTAGA
>QNBI01000423.1 GCA_003641675.1 Spirochaetota bacterium
GTTACTCCTGCACATGATCCTAATGACTACGAAATCGGATCAAGGCACAACCTTGATAAAATTAATATTCTCAATCCGGACGGCACTTTAGGTGAAAATGTTCCCGAAAAGTACAGAGGATTAACGGTAGAGAGAGCAAGGAAAAGTATCATTAAAGATATAAAAGCTGCCGGGCTGTTTATTAAAGAGGAAGACCATATACATTCGGTCGGCCACTGCTACAGGTGCCACACAGTTATAGAACCATATCTGTCCGAACAGTGGTTTGTAAAGATGAACCCCCTGGCAGGGCAGGCGCTTGATGCGTGGAAAGACGGAAAGGTAACTTTCTTCCCCAAAAAATGGGAAAACACCTATGCCCACTGGCTCAATAATATTAGAGACTGGTGTATTTCCCGGCAGTTGTGGTGGGGGCATAGGATTCCTGTCTGGTACTGCAACAGCTGTAAAAAAATGACTGTATCACGAACAGATCCGGATACATGCATTCATTGCGGGAGCACTTATATCTATCAGGACCCGGATGTGCTGGATACCTGGTTTTCTTCTGCTCTATGGCCTTTTTCCACACTGGGCTGGCCGGAAAAAACAAAGGACCTGGAGTTTTTCTATCCGACTTCGACCCTTGTCACAGGGTATGACATTATATTTTTCTGGGTTGCCAGGATGATAATGATGGGAATGGAATTTATGAAGGAAGTTCCCTTTAAAGATGTCTATATCCATGGCCTAATCCGCGATAAGAAGGGAAGAAAAATGTCTAAATCCCTTGGCAACGGAATAGATCCTATCGAAATAATAGACGAATACGGCTCCGATGCGTTTAAATTCACCATAGCATTTCTCTCTGTGCAGGGTCAGGACATACTTATGGATAAAGAGACCTTTAAGATGGGTTCTAAATTTGCAAATAAGGTATGGAATGCATCCCGGTTTCTCCTTATGAACCTTGAAGGGAGAAAACTCTTAGACCGGGAGAAACTAAAATACACGGATGAAGACCTGTGGATATATCACAGACTAAACAATGCTGCAAAAACCGTGGAGAAGGCTTTTAAAACATACAGATTCAACGATGCAGCACAGGCTGTTTACGAATATTTCTGGAATGACTACTGTGACTGGTATATAGAAATATCTAAACTTTCCCTTTATTCGGATAATTCCGAAGAGCAGGACAGAATTATTACCGTGCTTATTAATCTGCTCGAAGAATCTCTGCGTATGCTTCATCCGTTTATGCCGTTTATTACGGAAGAAATATACCAGAAACTCCCCTCCCATCTTCCAAATATAATCCGGGCTCCCTATCCGGAATACCTGAAAGAAAGAGATAATGCAGAGGTAGCTAAAGATTTCGAGTATATTCAGGAACTTGTCCGTTCTGTCCGTACTGTGCGTAGTGAGTTTACAATTCCTCCTGAAAAGAGAATTCATGTTGATGTAAAAACAGCAAAACTTTCTCCTGTTTCACGGATATTCAATAAAAAAAAGGATATAATTGCACTGTTAATTAATTCGGGAACACTTGAAATTGGGGATTCAATTAACACCAAAGGAATCCATATTCCTGCAATAGGACGGGGCTTCGAGGCATTTGTATATGCCGAAAAGTTAATTGATATTCCCAAGGAGCTTGAAAAACTTAAAAAAGAAAAGGCAAGAACAGAGAGTGAGATTACCCGTACAAAAGGAAAACTTTCTAACAGTGCTTTTTTACAGAAAGCGCCGGATAATGTAATTAATAAAGAACGGGAGAAACTGGTACGTCTTAAAGAGGCGACAGAGAAAATCAACCGTTTTATCAAAAACCTCTCATCATAGTTTAAAGGCTTGCACTACTTACGGTATGGGAAAAATACGTAATCACGAAAATCATTATTCGGATTCCTGTCACTGTATTGGTGAGGCTCATTGGCATTTGCATTGCAGTCGAAACAAAACTCATAATCTATAATTAGTTTTTAGAACCCATACCCATCCGTCCCTGGAAAGAGAATTCTCAGGGTCTTTTATCATAACTGTTAGGCTGATAGACCTGTCATCCTTAGAAGGATTAAGAGTGGGATAGATTTCTTTTATAATAATGGTTCCTTTGGGATAGTTATAGTAGAGCCTTCCGTTTTTCTTCTCTGTCTTAACCTCTTCGCCCTTTTTATTTATAAATATCTGTCTATAGTGGTTTTCATGGCCGGGAATGGGATAATTGAGATTAGAGGCCGTCATTGCCCAGTCTTTATAGTTTTCAGGAACTAATTTTACCTCTTTCGTTTTTTTCTGACATCCAAAAATTGGAATTACAGAAAACATAAGCAAAACAAATAAAAATTTCTTTAACATTAATTATCACCTTCATAACTTTCAAGAATATACACCCCCTGATACTGCTTCTTACCCTTTACCTTTATCTTATAGGGCTGGCTCACAGTAAAGTCCGCCCTGGATTCGGAGCCTATCATTCCCAGAATAACTTCCCCTGTATTAATACCTATGCCTACAGAAAGACCGTCATACAGTACAGAACTGCATCCCCCACATACTTATCCACGTCACCCCCGTTATTTTGAATAATCTCCGTCTGGAAACTCAAAACCTTATTTAGATATTCCACAACCTCTTCTATCTCATCTTTGTTAGGAATATCAACTTTTACACTAAAATCGCCGTTTGTAACGGAAGTGCATGCAGCACCTACCTGCTTAACAGGATTAATAATTTTTCTATGAAAAAATCTAGTCAAAATCAGTGTTAAAACAATTAAAAGTATTAAAAAAACCGACAGATACGTATGTATTTATTCTCTGTTTTCTTAAAATCGGAGTAATATCGGATGTTATTTTTATAACTCCCCGTACAGTGTAATCGCTTCCATGACAGACTGCACATTTCGGA
>QNBI01000424.1 GCA_003641675.1 Spirochaetota bacterium
GTCACGTTTTTTTAGTTCGGAAAGGGTGAGTCTCGTTACTCTCTTTAGCTCTCCTGTATAACGTAAAAGGATAGGGTCGTGTACTATCACATAGTGATTGTCCTCTGTGCGGTAAACATCAAACTCTATAAAATCATAAAAAGATATGTTTTCTGCAAATTTAAAAGCCGGGTAGGTATTTTCCGGATATTTTAAGAGGCTTCCTCTGTGTGCGCCTCTGCTGTATTCGGTGCCGAAGCGGTAATCATTATCGTTTGCAACCTTATGTGACAATCCGATTCCAAAATATACTTTTTTATCACTGCCTGTTATATTTTCTAAGCTTAAGGAGAACGAGGCGGTTTTGTATAAACGTGCTGTTAGTTTTAAAGTAAGTCCTGAAATACTTTCATAGTTAAGGGTGAATGAAAAAGGAAGCAAGAATAATCCTGCAGATACGGCAAAATTTTTATCCATATATATTCTGCCGGCAGCGGAAAAGTTGTTATACTTTGATGCTATAAATGCATAGGGCATAAAATGGAATGAAACGTCCTGAAGCTTAAAGCCTATACCGGCGGAACGTATTAGTGCCCGAGAGCTGTACAGATCAATATACCCTGCTTCATTATACTTTCCGAGGCTTCCGTAGAATGGGAAAAACCTCGGGAGGCCTGTGTAGAGAGTGAAATC
Source organism: Spirochaetota bacterium (assembly GCA_003641675.1). Taxonomy (GTDB): domain Bacteria; phylum Spirochaetota; class Spirochaetia; order SZUA-6; family SZUA-6; genus SZUA-6. The sequence goes on from QNBI01000424.1 coordinate 673, forward strand.
GTTTATAGAAAAAGCATTCTTATTAAAACCGGCATTAAATGAGATAAGAAAAGGAAACTCGCCGGTAAAAATATTAAAGGATGGTTCTGCATTTCCCTCTAAATCGGTGCTGACTCCTGCCAGTATGTGCCTTTCTAAAAGCGCCGGGGTGAGGTTTAAAGAAAATCCGTAATATGGAACTGCCGTACAAAATACTATAACAATAGCTACCCTGTAAAATTGTCTGTGTATTATTGTACTGCTGTTAAACGTTTCTATAACCTTATATTTTCTGTGCAATACGTATAAAGTGATAACCATAAATTGCCATTTCTATGGCCTTTGCTAATTTTTTCGGATATCTGGAAATTGTTGTGGCCATTAAGTCCCAGAAATATTTCCTGTCCTTTCCGATTATCCCGATCTTCCATATTGCCTTAAAAAATGCAACCACATTTTTAAACTGGAGTTTAAAGGAATTCCGGGCCGGTGTATAGTTGTTTAGAAAAGTTTTAACTCTTTCAACATATTCTTTCGGAGAGTAAATTGTGGTAATGATTTTCCTGTATCCCTCTATTAGCTTTTTATAGTTCATTTTAGGTATAAAATTGATGTATGTATCCATATTATTGCCGCTTATTGTGTTTTCTGTAATTCTCTTTTCCGACTCAAGTCTGTTAAATAACCTTGTGCCTATCGGCGCATTTAGAAGACCAACCATAGCTGTAACAATTCCGCTCTTCTGGATGAAATCGATCTGTTTCTGGAAAATAGAGGGAGTATCATGGTCGAACCCAACGATAAAACCTCCTGTAACTGCAATACCGCTCTGCTGGAGTTTTTTCACCGAACCTAAAATATCTCTGTGCTGATTTTGAGATTTACCGCACTCTTCAAGGCTTTCTGTATTTGGTGTTTCGATTCCTATAAATGCAGAATCAAAACCTGCTTTAACCATTAAATCCACAAGCTCGTCATCATCTGCAAGATTAATAGAAACCTCCGAATTAAATGTAAACGGGTAATTATGTTCCTGCGACCATTTTATCATAGCGGGTAGTAAGTCTTCTTTGAGTTTTTTCCTGTTACCTATAAAATTATCATCTACGATAAATACACCGCCTTTCCATCCGTGCTCAAGAAGCGACTGTATCTCTGCAATAAACTGTTCACTGTTTTTAGTTCTAACCTTATGTCCGTTTAAGAGTCCTATACTGCAGAATTCGCAGTCGAAAGGGCAGCCTCTTGAATACTGCAGGTTCATAGCTGCATATTTCCTCATATCAAGAAGGTTCCAGTCCGGTATAGGGGTTTTGGATATATCAGGGAATTCGGTTGACATATAGAGATGCTTTGGTGTCCCTTTCTTAATGTCTTCAATAAACGGAGGTAATGTTATTTCCGCCTCATTTAAGATAAAATAATCTACCCCTTCTATGTTGTGAAAATTCATTGTACACATAGGTCCGCCGGCAACAACTTTTCTACCGAGTTTTTTACTTCTGGCAACAATTTCTTCGAAGGATTTTCTGTGTATATCCATTCCGCTTAAAAATACATAATCCGCCCAGAGAATATCCTTATCTTTTAAATTTGTTATGTTAAGGTCTATTAGTTTCTTATTCCAGTCGGAAGGGAGCATTGGTGCAATAGTAAGAAGGCCTAAGGGAGGCTCCGATGATTTTTTCCGGACAAACTTTAAGGCATGTTCGAAACTCCAGAATGTAGTTGGCGTTTTGGGATACACAAGAAGAATATTCATATTTTTAACTCCTAATTTTGTTTTTAAAATTACTTATAATTTTATTTTTCTTCTGCTATAATTGTAAAGGTAAAAAAGCCTTTAGAGTGTAAAAGAAATGTAAAATGAAACATAGAGTATCATTTGCTCACCCTGTAATCGTTTTTATTATTGCTCAGATTGCATGGATATCCCTTGTCGGTATGTGGATATATCTGTACATATCCAACTGGATAATCTTAAAAAAGGTCGGTACAAAGTTTTCTATAGAGATATTAACCGATAGAGTTAATATCTTTATGCTGATAAGCGGCATAGGCCTTTTGCTTTTAATCCTCGGGGGAATGTATGTAATTTTTATCTACCTTGTAAAACAGGTTGATATCGCTAAATCCTACGATAACTTTATAGCCAGCGTTACTCATGAGCTTAAATCTCCTCTTGCCTCTATACAGCTCTATCTTGAAACACTTAAGAAGAGGTCTATTCCTGAAGAC
>QNBI01000425.1 GCA_003641675.1 Spirochaetota bacterium
AGGAACGCCTGCCGACTGTGTTATTATTGCTGTCCTGGCAATTGTTCCAAAAAATATTGATCTTGTAATTTCAGGTATAAATAAAGGACCGAACCTCGGTACGGATATTACCTATTCTGGTACCGCGGCTGCCGCAAGACAGGGTGCCTTAATGGGTAAACCGTCTATTGCGGCCTCTATAAATACGTATGAACCACCTTTCCGCTATAAGAATCCTGCTAATTTTTTGGCAGATAATATCAAACTTTTTAAGACACTCTGGTCGGATGATCATTTTCTTAACATTAATTTTCCCAATAGTATGGCGCGGACTGTTTCTGTTGAGATAACCTATCCTGTGTTAAGGATATACAATGATAAAATCGAAACATTCAGAGCTCCGAATGGTGATTTATACTGTTTTTTAGGAGGAGATGTACCTTCGTCGAAGGAGGAGGAAGGTACGGACAGCTATGCGGTATCCAGCGGGAAAATATCGATGTCTCCTATTCTAATACATCCTACAAATGAAAAAATTGAGCAGAAGTATAGGGCGGTTTTTCCCGATTTTATTTGTGTTTAGCCTTACTGTTCCCTTAGGTTAAGACAAGTTTTGACAGGCTTGGACAGGAGAAAAAATGTCATCAGCGTTAGAAAGAGGTATTAGATTATACAACCTTAAACAGTATAAGAAGGCTTTAATAGAGTTTAAAGCACTGGAGGATAAAGAAAATCTTAATATAGAGGTAATGTACTATATTGGGCTTTGTTTAACCCAGCTCGGCAGCTATGATGATGCTCTTTTGTATCTGGAACAGGTTGTGCAGTCAGAATTTAGTTTTCTGCATATCTTTCAGAGCAGGATGGTTTTAGGATATATATATTCTATAACGGGAAGGAATCAGCTTGCAGAGTATGAGTTTAAAAAGCTTATAGATTCCGGTTTTGAATCTTCACAGATATATGCAGCCATGGGGTATGTACTGTACTCACAGAGAAAGGTAAAGGATGCAGTTATTTTTTTAGAAAAATCGCTGGAGATGGATCCTGAAAATGCAAATGCTGTTAATTCTCTCGGTTATATTCTGGCAGAAGAGGATATTGATGTTAACAGGGCATTAAAGCTTTGCCGCAAAGCTGTAAAGAAAAAGCCTAAAAACGCCGCTTATCTGGATTCTTTGGGGTGGATTTACTATAAAAAAGGCAATGTTTCGAAAGCTCATTCGTACCTGCGGCAGGCTCTTGCTATTTCTCCTGGAAATAAGCAGATAGTTAAACACATGAAAACAGTTCTATCAAAAAAAGATTAATTTTACTTAAGGAAAGGTCGAAATTCTATATGGAGTAAAGAAATGAGAGTTGACAATGCAGTACCTAACATAACCAATAATTCTCATAATAATATCCCTTCGGTGATTAAGGCTAAAGAGATAAAATCTATACTGTTCCTGGGTATAAGGGGTGATATTAAGGTATCTGTAGATCATGGCACAGGTGATACTGGTAAACATACAGTAGATACATTCGCCTAATTTGTGTATAATCGCCTAGTGATTATTAAAAAAACCATTTTAATTTTTATATTTTTTATTATATGCAGTGTGCTGTTTGCAGAAACAATAGATATTGCAGCTGTAAGAGCCGAAGAGGAATTCAGATGGGGAGTAATTGCATATAACTCCGGTTTTTTTAATAAAGCAATCCTGTCTTTTGAAAAATCACTTTCAATAAAAAAAAGTAACCTTTTAACACGTACCTGGCTCGGAAGGGCGTACTATAGATCTGGCTATGTGGAACAGGCGATCAATATCTGGAAAGATATTCTTAAGAATGGCCCAGGCAATTCACTTTTGCAGCAGAAGGTGGAGAATATAATATACAGGAGAGGGCTTGGAAAAGAGCTTACCCCTGAAGATGTGAGGTATGTGATATCAAATAAAATAGATGCTGCCCAGCGCGGATATTATCCCTTTAAAAAACCCGGCGGTGTATATTCGGACAAGAAAGGGATTCAATATGTAACCTGTTTCGGAAGCAATGAAATACTTAAGATAGATGTAAATAATAAGATAATCGGAATTTTACGCGGTGGAGTAGAAGGGTACGACCACCCATTCGATGTAGTGAAGAGCGGAAATTTTTTATATGTAACTGAGTATGAAGGTAACCGCATAGCTAAATGCAGGTTAAATGGAGAAAAGATTAAAACCTTCGGCAAAACAGGTACGGGTGACGGAGAACTTCTGGGGCCGGAATATATAACACTGGACAATAAAGGTTATTTATATGTAAGTGACTGGGGAAACGGAAGGGTGAATAAGTATGACCTTGATGGACAGTTTATTCTATCATTTTCGAGCGGATTATCCGGGCCTACAGGGGTAGCTGTCAATGGTAATGAGATATTTGTCGCTGACAGTATAAACAGAGATATTTTGGTGTTTGATCTAAGCGGTAATCTGCTTAAAAAATTCGGAAAAGGCTATCTTACCGATCCGGAAGGTCTTTTTACATTAAATGCCAATGAAATGCTTATAAGCGACGGGAAAAGAGTGCTTAAGTATAATTTATCCCGAGAGACCTTCAGTATTTTAGGTGATACGGAATCCTATGCGAGTAAGCTTTCCGGTATTTCTGTAAATCCTAATGGGGACATATTTGTTTCCGATTTTAATGGGGATAAAGTATTTGTACTCACTGACATGAGTAGTCTCTATAACAGTTTTTCTGTAAATATATACAGAGTGAATGCGAGGAATTTCCCTAATATAACTATGGATATATCTGTAGCGCAAAAGGATGGAAAACCTATTATCGGTCTTACACAGGATAATTTCTATATAAAAGAATCCGATAGAAAAGTTGATGATCTTTTCCTGTTAAAAACAAATACAGATG
>QNBI01000426.1 GCA_003641675.1 Spirochaetota bacterium
GAGGTACTTTCGGAGGTAACCCCGTATCCTGTGCAGCAGGAGCAGCTACTATTAGAGTTATAATAGATGAAAGACTTGATATCAATGCAAAAGAAAGAGGATATCAGATTTTAAAAGGGCTAAAAGAAATACAGGCGGAGTTTCCTGATATTGGTGATGTACGCGGTCTCGGTTTAATGGCTGCAACGGAATTTGTTAAGAACGATGAAAGTAAATCGGGCTATGAGCCCGACCCTGATATTGTAAATGCGGTGAAGAGTGAAGCTGTTAAACAAAAATTGTTGCTGCTTTCATGTGGCACCTACGGCAATGTTATAAGGTGGATTCCCCCTCTAATAGTAACAGAAAAACAGATCAATGAAGCTCTTAGTATTTTTAGGGATGTACTTAAAAAAATAACAAGTTAAACATAAGGTAATATTAAAATCCTCGTAGTTTATAGTAATCGCCAATAAGTTCTCCGAATTTATCCCTGTTTAGGACAATATTCTTAGCTCCTATAGGATTCTTAAAGAAATATTCGGGAAGCCAATCCTGGGATGGGTCCATACCTTCTCTTAAATTAAACATTCTTATGCTATGGGCAATCCTGTCAGAAATCTCTTTAAAATCCTTTTCTTCCAGTTCAATACCCATCGAGGATTTTACTATTGTTGCAAGTTCATCGTAGTATAGTAAATCGCGAAAGAACCTACAGAGAATTAAAGTATCATAAATGGTAAGCCTGTCTTCGTACTCTAAGAAGAGCTTTGCTTTACCATTGTTTTCCAAAGGATCAATTTGTCCAGATAGTTCCGCCTTGTAGAATGTAGCCCTTAAATGACATGCCCCTCTGTCCGACACGGCATAACCGAGTCCCATTCCCTGTAATGTCCTCGGGTCATAACCGGGCGGTTCAAGTCCTTTTACATGTATTGCAATATCCTCCATGCCCAGTTTTATAGATGCACTTCTAACCCCTTCTGCTAAAAGGTCTCCAATGCCTTCTCTTACAGAAATCATACGAAGAAGTTCCGCTATTCTGTCAACTTCTCCGTAGTCTATCTCAAAATCTATTTTGCCCCTTTTGTATGCTTCTATGGCAAAAGCAGTGGTATTACCTGCTGTAACGGTATCGAGCCCAAGTCTGTCGCATATATCGTTTAGAAAGGCAATTTCCTTAATGTCGTCCACCATATTTAAACCGCCGAAAGCATCTATGGTTTCGTATTCGGGGCCGTCTAGTTTTAAACCCTTGTGCCTTCCGTATTTTACTGTACTGCTGCGCGTGCATGCTATAAAACAGTAAAGACATGCTTTAGGTTTTACATCGAGTTCTCTGTGAAGCGCTTCTGCATTAATTTTATCTCTGTGCGGTACGCTTCCCTGCTGCCAGTATCTTGCAGGGAAAGCATCCACTGCCGTTGTTAAATCAACTACCAGACTTGTACCGGTTTTATTATATGCCTTTGTTCCCGGATGTTGCCTGCCTATTTCAAGCTGTTCTTTTGCGTAACTGGAAAGAAGTTGAGGATCCGCCGCTTCCTTTTTAATGTTCCCCATAACCACTATAGCTTTGACTTTTTTGCTTCCGAGAATAGCTCCTATGCCTGTTCTCCCGAGGCTTCTTCCCTGGTCATTATTTACATATGCATATTTTACCAGGTTTTCTCCTGCAGGGCCTATTGTAAGGACGGCAGGGTTTAATCCTTTATATTTCTCTTTTAGTATAAGTTCTGTTTCCAGACTGTCTTTGCCAAGAAGGAAATCCGCTTTTTTGTATTCCACTTTTTCATTATTAATTACTATATAGGACCATCTTTCACAGGCACCGTTTATAACAACAGCATCGTATCCGATTCTTGAAAACTGTAAAAAAGCTTTTCCTCCAGCATAGGATTCCGAAAATATTCCGGTTAAGGGCGATTTTGTAAATGCACCGTATCTGTTTGCACCCCAGATTTTAAATCCACATGCAGGGCCAACGGCAAAAATAATATTGTTATCCGGTGATAGCGGGTTTACTCCCGCAGGATTTTTCTTTAGAAGCAGATAGGCTCCCAGGCCCTTTCCTCCGAGATAATTCCTGTAAATATCATCAGGAATATTTTCTTCCTCTATTATTTTAGATGTAAGGTTTATGTTTAATATTTTCCCGAATACACCTTTCATAGCGCCTCCATTATAATAAATATAATTAAGTAAGGGTCCCGAAATAATTTAAAGTAAGCTGCTTTGCTTTTACATGATCCGGAATGTAGTCCGGCAGGATTATCGGTGCTATTCTGTCTTTGGGCACATCCAAATTATCCAGTTCTTTTATATATTTTTTTACGTGTTCCATCGTTAGTTTTCCCTGTTTTACACCTTTAAGGACTCTTTCTGCTGCATTTATTCCGGCTCTTCTGCCAAAAACAACTATGTCAAGTTGAGAGTTTCCCATGAGTCTGTTTCTTCCGTGAACGCCGCCGGAAGCTTCTCCTGCAACATAGAGTCCCGGAACCCTGGTTTCGGATTTAGAGTTTATTTCCAATCCTCCGTTTTGATAGTGGAGTGTAGGGTAGATAAGTATAGGATATTTGCGTATATCTATATCGAAGCGTTTAAATTGTCTAAACATAGCGGGAAGATTATTCTCTATTGTGCCCTCGCCATTTAGCATTTCTATAAGAGGAGTATCCAGCCAAACTCCTTCCAGACCGGAAGGAGTCGTTATCCCCATATCTCTTTTGCACTCTCTAATTATAGATGCAGCCTCTACATCGCGGGGTTCTAGGGGATATACAAAAAGTTCTCCTCTATTATTTACCGGCTGAGCGCCGAGTGCTCTTAATTTTTCCGTGCATAAAAATCCGACTACCTGCTCGGGAAACACCGCACCTGTAGGATGGTA
>QNBI01000427.1 GCA_003641675.1 Spirochaetota bacterium
AAGCATTACCCGGAACACCCCGAATGGCCCAATAGAGACAGATTTGTACTCTCTGCAGGACATGGAGTGCTCCTTGAGTACGCATTGCTCTATATGTCCGGTTATGATATTTCTGTGGATGATATTGCCAAATTTCGACAGCTGCATTCTAGAGCTCCCGGTCATCCGGAGTACGGTGTAACTCCCGGTGTGGAAACCACTACAGGGCCGCTCGGACAGGGTTTTGGTAATGGCGTCGGCATGGCAATTGCAGAAAGGATGCTGGCCGCTAAATTCAATACGGATAAACGTAAGATAGTGGATCACTATACCTATGTTCTGGCAGGAGACGGTGATTTAATGGAAGGGGTAAGTTCCGAAGCTGCATCTCTGGCCGGCCATCTTGGATTGGGGAAATTAATTGTTTTTTACGATTCCAACAGTGTTACAATAGAGGGCTCTACCGGCATAGCTTTTACAGAGGATGTATTAAAACGCTTTGAAGCATACGGCTGGCAGACATTATCAGGCGATTCGTATAATTTTGCACAGATGGCAAAACTGGTGGAAGAAGCAAAGAATGTTAAAGACAGACCGACGATTATAAAACTCACATCTGTAATTGCAAAGGGCTCTCCTCATCTTGCAGGTAATCCTAAAGCGCATGGTGCGCCTCTGGGCGAAGATGAAGTGCGAGCTGTTAAGAAGGCCCTCGGTGTGTCTCCGGATTCCAGGTTTTATGTTGCGGATAAAGCTCTTGAATATTTCAAAGATAAAAAAATCTATTGGAAAAATGTTTACACTTCCTGGGTAGAAGAGTTTAATGCATGGAAGTCAGAAAATAAAGATCTGTACGAAGAGTGGAATACCTTTTTTAAGGGTAAGAAAATATTGGAGTACGGTATAGAATTGCCCGAATTTAAACAGGGTGATAAAATTGCAACCCGTGCAGCCAGCGGAAAAGTATTAAATGAAGTGGCAAAGGCGGTTCCGAACCTTATCGGGGGGTCAGCGGATTTAGGTCCTTCCAATAAATCTGTAATGGATGGGTTAGGCTATTTTACAAAGGCTGATCCTTCCGGAAGGAATATTCACTTCGGAGTAAGGGAACATGCTATGGGAGCTATTACGAACGGGATTATACTGCACGGCGGATTCCGTTCGTACTGTGCTACCTTTCTTGTATTCTCCGATTACATGAAGCCTGCCATAAGACTTGCAAGCATGATGAAAATACCTGTTATCTATATTTTTACGCACGATTCTATTTTTGTCGGAGAAGACGGACCTACACATGAGCCTATTGAACAGCTTGCCGCTTTAAGGAGTATTCCCGGGCTGGTAACTTTAAGACCTGGAGATGCAGAGGAAACCGCAGAAGCATGGCTCATGGCTTTGGAGAGAAAAGACGGACCTACTGCGCTTTCTCTAACGCGTCAGGGGCTTACGGTGTACGGCAAACATGATAAGGAATGGAAAAGCAACCTGCGTAAAGGAGCATACATAGTGCATGAACCGGACGGGAAACCGGAAGTTGTCTTAATTGCAACCGGTTCGGAAGTGACGCTGGCTTTGGAGGCAGTTTCAAAACTAAAAACAAAACGCATACGTGTTGTTTCCATGATTTCACTGGAGCTGTTTAAAAAGCAGGAGGCTAATTTTAAGAATAATATTATACCTAATGATGTCCGAAGAGTTGTAGTAGAGGCAGGGACGTCATTCGGCTGGGCAGGAATGATTGAGAATGAGAATGATGTTGTTTCAATAGACAGATTCGGAGAATCCGGACCAGGGCAGCAGGTCGCCGATGATTTAGGACTTTCTGTGGATAATTTGGTGAAGAAAATATCCTTATAGGAATCTTGTACGAATGGAGAAAAATACAAAGGGCAATCTTGATGACCTTGTTAAACTTACTTTCTTTTCTGACATTGTAAAGGGCATTGCAGGCGCCAAAACAATAAACGAGGTTATAAAGCATGTAATGAACCAGATAGGGACAATTTTTGCCCCTCTTAACTGGTCGCTTTTATTGCGGGATAGAAAAACAGGTAGACTTTTTTTTAAAGTAGCAGTCGGGAAAAATGCGGAAAAACTTAAAGGCGAAAAAGTACCCAGAGGGAAGGGAGTTGCGAACTGGATTGCAGATACGGGGCAGGCCGTTATTATAGAAGATGTTTCTAAAGATTCCCGTTTTAACAGCCACTTTGACGAAGTTACCGGATTTAAAACGAAGTCTATTATAGGCGTTCCTTTAAAAACAGAGGGCAATGTATTCGGAGTTATTGAGTTAATTAATAAACTGAACGGGAAAAATTTTACACCCTTCGAATTAAAAATACTCTCCACAATAGGTGATTTCGCCGCTATTGCGATAGCAAAGGTGTACTACTTTAGCGCGCTTAAAAAAATTGCGACTATAGATCCCTTAACGGAAATTTATAACCGCAGGGTATTTGACAGACAGTTTAAGAAAGAAGCTGAACGGTGCAAGAGATACAACGATGAGCTTTCAATTCTTATGCTGGACGTTGATGAGTTTAAAAAGATAAATGATCAGTTCGGACATCCTGCTGGTGATAAGGTCCTTAAGAATCTTGCAGGGATATTAAAGCGGAACATTAGAAAAGTGGATATTGTAGCCCGTTACGGCGGGGATGAATTTGTGATTCTCATGCCTAATACCCCAAAGGACAAAGCAGAACTGGTAAGAGGCCGAATTCTTTCCGATATCGAAGAATGTAATAATGCCGGCGCCGAATTCCCCTTTAAGGTGAGCATAGGCTTAAAATCCTCAGGACCGGATAATGTGGATGACCTGCTCATAGATGCCGATATGGATTTATACAAACAAAAAACTGCAGGCAGGGAAGAACATAACTATG
>QNBI01000428.1 GCA_003641675.1 Spirochaetota bacterium
TACTGAGAAGGGTTTATTAGCACTTCTAATAGGAGCATACAGGTAAGAGCATAAAGGTAAGGGCTACAGGTAAGGGCTACAGGTAAAAAAAGATTGGGTGAGGTTTAATATGGGTAAAAAGGTAAAAATTGTACATTATATTAATCAGTTTTTTGCAGGCATCGGAGGCGAGGAAAAGGCTGATGTGCCACTTGAATTTACAGACGGGCCCAAAGGGCCCGGGATAGGTATCATGCAGAACATAGGGGAAGAAGGTGAAATAGTACGCACAATCTGGTGCGGGGATAACAGGATAAATCAGAATCAGGATGAAATTCTTTCTAAAATAGAAGAACTTATTCAGGAAGTTTCTCCTGATGTCGTAGTAGCAGGGCCTGCCTTTAATTCGGGCCGTTACGGCCTTGCCTGTGGAATGGTTGGAAAACTGTGCAAGGAAAAACTAAGAATTCCTTCTATTGTAGGGCTCTACCCTGAAAATCCGGCTGTAGAGATTTACAGACAGTACACATATATCTACCCCTGTGCGGGAACTGCTGCGGGAATGAGGAAAGACCTCCCCGGACTTGCAAAACTTACAGTTAAGCTCGGCCGGGATGGTAAACTCGGGCCCTCTCTGGAAGATGGGTATATTCCTACTGGTTTCCGGTGGAACGAATTCGTAGAGAAAACAGCTGCTCAAAGAGCCATAGAAATGCTTATGGCAAGGCTTAACGGAAAAGAGCCGAGGACAGAAGTGCCTTTAAGGAATTTCGAAAAAGTACCTCCTGCTGCGCCCATTAAAAGTGTAAAAAAGGCATTAATTGCCATTGTTACCGGCGGCGGAATGGTGCCTAAGGGTAACCCTGATAATCTTAAGCAGGCATTTTCTACTTCCTACGGAGTTTATTCAATAGAGGGCATGGATGAACTACCGGCAGGTGATTTTAAAGGTATTCACGGCGGCTACGATTCCACCTGGGTGGACGAGGACCCTGACAGAGTTGTGCCTGTGGATGTACTCCGGGCTCTGGAGAGGGAAGGGGCAATAGGTAAACTCCTTAATAAGTACTATGTCCTAAGCGGAATCGGCACAAATGTTGCAATGAGCAAAAAGCTTGGCGCCGAGATAGCGGAAGAGCTTAAGAGAGAGGGGGTTTCTGCAGCAATTTATACCTCTACATGAGGAACCTGTACTCGTTGCGTGTCAACGATGCAGAAAGAAGCCGAAAGAATAGGGTTGCCTGTTGCACTTATTACAGCTATTCCCTCTGTTGCAAAGTCCGTTGGAGTAAGCAGAATTATAACTGGCGGGGGGATTCCCTACCCTGTAGGCGATCCGAACCTTACCCGCGACAGGGAGCTTGAGTTCCGTAGAAGACTTGTAGAGAAGGCTTTGGAAGCTGTTACAACGGAAGTAAAAGAACCGACGGTTTTTGAAGTCACTGTTGCTTAAAGGGGGATGTTTTTTATGAAAAATAATAGGTTTTACCTTGAAAGAGGCTATTTTGAAATTAAGGATCTTGTTTTTGGTGAAAAGACTTCCCTTAATGACGGAGTCCTTACAGTAAACAGGAAAGAGCTTACAGATTACCTTCTTAAAGAGGATGAAAATAAAAATATAAAAAGCCTGGAACTTGAAATTGTTAAACCGGGTGAAGATACAAGGATAGTTCATATACTCGATACTGTACAGGTCGGAATAAAGATAGAGGGTGAAGGAGAATTTATGCCAGGCCATCTTTCCGATCCTGTAATAGTAGGTAATGGGAAAACAAACCTAATCACTAACCTGGCAATTATGGAATGTGCCGAACTTCCGTGGGCAGGTAAGTCCAGTCTGCTCTATGCAAGAGAAGCGATTGTTGATATGACCGGACCCGCTGCGGGGTATTCTCCATTTTCCGAAACCTTTAATCTGGTATTAAGAATGGTAATGATAGATGATGCAAGTGATGTAGAGTATGATGATTCTGTTAGGAATGCCGGTATAAGATGCTCAAAATATCTTGCCGCACTTATTAAAGACAAAGAGCCGGATAGGAAAGAGATATTTGATTTTACCAAAGAGGTCGATCCTTCTCTGCCAAAAGTTGCGTATATATATCAGGTTCAGAATCAGGGAACATACTCCAATACCTTCCTCTACGGTAAAGAGGTGAGCAATCTTGTGCCTACACGGCTTTCACCTACCGAGCTTTTAGACGGTTGTCTTGTGAGCGGGAACTACGTATGGCCCTGTTTTAAAATTCCTTCTTTTATTCATGCGAATATTCCGGTTGTCCTGGAACTTTCGCGCATGCACGGAAAAACTGTAAACTTTGTGGGCGTTGTGTTTGTGCGGGGTCATAACAACTCGCACTTTGAGAAACAGAGGGTTGGCAATATTGCAGCCCAACAGGTGCGCCTAATGGATGCCGACGGAGTAATTATTTCGTGGGAAGGAGGAGGAAATGCCGCCACAGATGCCATGCTTGCACTGCAGACCTGTGAGCGATGGGGCATTAAAGCTGTTCCTTTTACATTTGAGTTCGGAGGCCCGGACGGTACGGAAGGTATTCTGCTTGTAGATGATGTTCCAGAGGCAAAGTATATCGTATCCACAGGTTCAATTGAGAAACCTACAACAATTCCACGGGTAAAACGGGTTGCAGGTGGAGATGTGGTCCGTCTTAAAAAGGAAACCGGCGGTGCACCAGAGCCGGCAGAGGAAGAAAGAACTCTCGATGTAACAACTGCCTTTTACTGCGGTGCAAATCAGAGCGGTATAGGAAAACTTGCGGGAGTGGCGTACTAATGGCAGAATCGATGATTGATATTGTAGTTGTCGGAGCCGGAGCTGCAGGTCTTTCTGCGGCTATCTATGGTGCACGGGCAAAACGTTCTA
>QNBI01000429.1 GCA_003641675.1 Spirochaetota bacterium
CAGAGGAACATTGAATGCAGGATTTGCATCACTTCCTGTTCTTAAAGCTCTTATTAAATTGCCCGAACTGCCTGGCGGTCAAACCCGGGTTATCTATGATCCCAAAGTAAGTCCTCTTGCTCTGCTTAAATGGAAAGAGATTGATATAATTCCCTATCTTTTTAGAAACGGCCACTCGCAGATTAAGGATTATATGCATAAAATCGGAGCAATGGCGGCAGTGGAAGAATCGGGACATTTTTATCATACACTGTCGCTTGATAACCTTACTATGTACGGAGAGAATTCAATAGTTACAACACTTTTATTCTTGAAAGCCTTAAAGGATAATCCTTCTATAATGGATTCACTCTGGGAGCTGCAGAACAGCGTTTTTACCACCGGCGAGTTCAACTTTAAATTTAAGAACGACAGTATAAGGGACAGAGCGCTTAAGGATATCACTGACTCTCTTTCGAGAGGCAAAAACGTTGAAACAGCATCTTATACAAAAGATGGAATAGACCTTCAAGGGACCGTCATTAGCAGCGGCTTAAATTCAAGTTCTATCAGCAACGAATCTAAAGACCTAACAGGAAACTGGTACTCCGGATATTTTCGTGCTTCGACAAATGAAAAAGCTATTTTAAGGGCATATGTTTCCGCATCGGACCCGGATACTGGAGAAGAACTGGAACAGAAGGTCATACATATAGCAAGGCAGCATGACGGTTTGGAGGCGGAATAAGTAATCTGCTGTTTTTTTAAGCGCTATTTAGCCTGAAACCTGTAAATAGTAGCATGGCTGTACACCTGCCCCGGTTTTAATATGCAGTCCGGAAATTCGGGTCTATTTGGACAGTCCGGGTAAAATTGGGTTTCCAGGCAGAAAGCATCATGCTTATCAAAAGCCCCATGCAGAAAATTGCCTGAATAGAACTGAACTCCTGGCATTGTTGTAAACACCTGCATGGATACACCGGACAGAGGAGACTGCACTTCTGCAATTTCTGTTAGTTTACCGGTGTAGGGTTTTAGAATATAGCAGTGGTCATAACCACCTACAACCTTGTTAATGCCATCTCCTATACGTCTGGAGCGCATGAAATCCATTGGTGTATTTTCTACCGGCCTAATCCGCCCTGTAGGCACCAGGTCTTCATCTATTTCAAGGTACTGCGGACAGTTAAGTTTAACTGTATGATTATATATCTTTTCACTACCTCTTCCGGAGAGGTTCCAGTATGTGTGATTTGTAAGGTTTACAGGCGTTGGTTTATCTGTCTCCGCAGTATATTCAATTTTGAATTCATTATCATCATTAAGACTGTAAACCACCTTCACTGAAAGGTTGCCGGGATAGCCTTCCTCTCCGTCTTTACTTAAGTACTTAAGGCTAACTCCGCCATTGCCAGGCATTTTAGCAGACCCGGTAATTTTGCCCTGGTCGGAACCCGAAGGCCTTTCCGCCGGCTCGGCTTCCCACAAAACTCTGTTAAAACCCTTTATTCCCCCATGTATATGATTTTTCCCATTTTCATTACATGCAAGACGGTAGTCTTTGCCATCCAGAGTGAATATGCCTCCTTTAATTCTGTTGGCAAAACGGCCTATCAAAGCTCCCAGGTATTCCCTATCTTCCTCATAACTGCTGAGATTAACAAACCCGAGTACAATATTCCGCCTGTTTCCTCCGGAATCGGGGACTATTAGATCGGTAACAATTCCCCCGTAGTTTGTTATTGATACAGATATGCCGTTAGAATTTAATAGGGTATATTTGTAGACCTTTACACCCTTTATTTCCCCGAATATTCTTTTTTCAATGTTCATAACTCATTTGCCCCCTGCATTTCATAAATATAATATAGAATTCCTTAAACCCTTTGTATATAATAAAGCTTTCCAAAGATTCTATCCAAGAGGTAAAAAGGTGAGCAGACCTGAAAACGAAAAAACTAATACATCATCCAATTTTATACATGAGATAATAGCAAAGGACCTATCGGAAGGCCGTTTTAACAATAGGGTTCACACGAGATTCCCTCCCGAACCGAACGGATACCTTCACATCGGCCATGCCAAATCTATAGTCTTAAACTTTACAACCGCAGCTAAATACGGAGGAAAGTGCAATTTACGGTTCGACGACACAAATCCGGAAAAGGAAGCATCCGAATATATAGAATCCATAATCGAGGATGTTAAATGGCTTGGGTTTAACTGGGAAGACCGGCTTTTTTATGCATCTGATTACTTTGATAAATTTTATGAGTATGCGTTAAGGCTCATAAAAGCCGGAAAAGCATACGTTGACAGCTCAGACCCGGAAGACATTAGCAGAATGAGGGGAACTCCCACAAAGCCGGGGACAGAGAGCCCGTACCGAAACAGAACCCCCGAGGAAAATATCAAGCTATTCGAACAGATGAAAAACGGTGAATTTAGTGAGGGTGAATGCGTTTTACGGGCAAAGATAGACATGAAATCTCCTAACCTTAACCTGCGCGATCCTGTTATGTATAGAATAAAAAAGGTCCCTCACCCGCGCACAGGGAACAAATGGTGTATTTATCCCATGTACGACTGGGCACACGGCCTTGAAGATTCCATAGAAAACATAACTCATTCCATCTGCACCCTTGAATTCGAAAATCACAGACCTCTCTACAACTGGTTCCTCAATCAGCTTCCGGATATACCCCACCCCAGACAGATAGAATTTGCGCGGCTTAATCTTACATATACAGTTATGAGCAAACGTAAACTTCTTAAATTGGTAAAGGAAGGATATGTAACCGGATGGGACGATCCTAGAATGCCTACTCTTTCCGGTTTACGAAGACGGGGGTGCACCCCCTCTGCTATAAGAAACTTCTGTGA
>QNBI01000430.1 GCA_003641675.1 Spirochaetota bacterium
AATACCGAGTGTGGAAATTGCAAGGTATCCTTCTCCGAGCCTAAGAGTCAGCGCTCCTACAAAAAGACTTATAAGTCCGGCTGCAATTGCTGCCGCAATAACACCCACAATAAAGGGCATTCCAAGCCCAAAAGCCTGTTTAACATACTGAGCCAAAGCCCCGGAAGGCATATGCGAAGTGACTAAGGCGGATGTATATGCGCCAATAGCGAAAAATCCTGCAATACCAAAGTTAAGAAGGCCGGTATAACCCCACTGAACATTTAATCCGATTGCAAATATAGAATAGATAGTTGCCATAACGGCAAATGAGATTAAAAAGTTAAGCATCCCCATTATGAATACCTCCTACCCAGAATTCCTCTTGGCCTAAAAATCAAGACAAGAATCATAATTATAAATGCAACGGCAGGTTTATACGACGGAGCCATAAATGCCGTTGACATCTGCTGTGCAATACCAAGGGTTAAGCCTCCAAGCAGGGCTCCTGTTATACTTCCCTGGCCGCCCAAAATGACTGCTGCGAACAGAGGCATTAGAAATATCCAGCCCATCTCTGGACGAAGCTGTGTTTCAATTCCGTATAGAATACCTGAAATTGCAATAAGTAAGCCTGCGATGCCCCATGCCCAGACAAGCATTCTTTCCGTATTAATACCGGAGATCTGAGCAAGTGTCGGATTATCGGATAATGCTCTTAAAGCCTTTCCCATTTTTGTCTTTGCAAGGAACAGGTAGACGGATGCAACAGTGATAAGGGATATCGCAACTATAAATATCTCGTCCACTCTGAATTTTACACCTATGTTGGATAGTATTATTGTAGGTCTTAAACCCTGATTGTAGAAATAGAAATCCGCACCCCAGATGAGATATACCATTCCTCTTAAAGTCCATGCTACACCAATAGAAGCGATAAAACCTGTAATAGAGGTCGCTCCGGCTTTCCTTAAAGGCCTGTATACCCATCTGTCGATTAGTATTGCAAGTATAATGGAAACGAGTATTGCCGGAATAAACGACACAAGTACAGCCCAGCTGAATGAGAAGGGACCCACTATTCCCTTTAAAATATTCATTTTATTGAACATGGTTACAAAGAGAAGTGCGATATATGCACCTACGGTTATCTGGTCTCCATGCGCGCAGTTAAAGATGTCAGTAATTCCCCATATCAGCGTTAAGCCCACGCTTGCTAAAGCAATAATACTTCCTAAAACTATTCCGTATACTAATAATTCCAGCATATTACCTCCCCATATAGTGTTTGCCGATTTCTTCGTTTTTCATAAGCTCATCGGCTTTGCCTTCGGCTTTATTTTCACCGCCTTCTATTATGTAAGCCTTGTCTGCAGCATTAAGGGCCTGTGCATTCTGTTCTACAAGAACAACGGTTACGCCCTGTTTGTTCAGAGCGGCTATTCGTTCAAAAATTTGATCTACCAGAACAGGAGCTAAGCCTGTAGATGGTTCATCGAGAAGCAAAAGTTCAGGATTTACCATTAGGGCCCTGCCTATTGCAAGCATCTGGCGCATGCCTCCGCTTAGTTCTCCGGCGCTGCTTTGGCGGCGGTCGGTCAGGCTCGGGAAAAATTCAAACACCTCCTCCATTCTGTTATGCCAGTCATCCTGCCTAATAAATGCACCCATCTCCAGGTTTTCCTGAACTGTAAGAGTAGGGAAAATATTTCCTTCCTGCGGGACATAGCATATACCCATTTTTGCCATTCTTTCAGGATGAGTACCGCTTATGTCGGTGTCTTTAAATATTATATTACCTTTCCTCGGTGTAATTACTCCGAAAATAGTTCTAAGCAGTGTAGTTTTGCCTGCACCGTTGGGGCCGAGAATTGCAACTATTTTCTTTTCCTCCACTTCAACATTTAGGCCGTGCAGAACCTCCATGCTGCCATAGCCGGAAACAATATTTTTAACGCTCAATAAACTCATTTCTTTGCACCTCCAAGATACACTTCCAGCACCTGTGGATTTGTTGCCACTTCATCGGGAGTTCCCTCCATGAGTTTTTTACCCCAGTCCATTACAATGATGGGGTCACAAATATCCATTACGAGCTCCATTTCATGGCCGATTAAAAGGACTGTAATATTCTGTTTTTCTACAAGTTCTCTAATACGTGCTGCAAGTGTCTTCCTCTCTATGGGGTTAACTCCGGCTCCAGGTTCATCGAAAAGTATAAGTTTTGCTCCTGACATCATTGACCGGGCAAGTTCAAGAAGTCTCTTCTGTCCGCCGGAAAGATTCCCTGCATATTCATCCTTTAAATGGATAAGATTCACAGACTTAAGAATGGAAAGAGCCTTGTCTCTGTTTGCTGTTTCCTCCTTTTTTACCAACCCCGGCATAAACCAGGTTTTTAAAAGATTTTCGCCATCCTGGTGCGGAGAAACAAGCATAAGATTTTCGAGGACAGTCATAAGTTTAAGCTCACGGCTTATCTGGAAAGTTCGGCAGAGACCTTTGTGAAAGGTTTGATGTAGATTTAAACCGTTGATTCTCTCTCCATTAAAAAGTATATCTCCTTCATCTGGTTTGTAAAAACCGGTAATAAGGTTAAAAGTTGTTGTTTTTCCCGCCCCATTAGGGCCTATTAAACCGGTTATAGTGTTAGGAAATACATCAAAGGAGACCCCGTCAACGGCCTTTACACCTCCGAAATATCTACGCACATTGCGTAAAGAAAGAATGGGTTCACTCATCTTTTTCTATTATCTCCTTTTTTGATCTGCTTATAAATGTATTTTGTGATTATATCAGCAACTACAGGCCAGGTCAATAATTAAATTCATAAATAACAAGCAAGCCAGAAGTGGGACTTGAACCCACGACCTGCTCA
>QNBI01000431.1 GCA_003641675.1 Spirochaetota bacterium
CGGTTTATAGGGGCAGTAATCTTATAAAAAAACTCCTTGCTCTTTCAAAAAAAGGGCATGGCAAAAAAGAAAGAATATCTCCCGTTAAACAGCTGGACGACCTCTGCAGGTTCTTTAACCGTCTTCTGGGTTCCCGAATAAAAGTCGAGAAATATTTAAAAATTGAAAGCGGGGAAAAAACAGAAATCCTGATGAATGCAACAGAATTTGATCAGGTATTTATGAACCTTGCAATTAATTCCAGGGATGCTATGCCGGACGGGGGTATTATAACAATAACCGAGGAAATTGTTAGCTTGGGAAAAAAGGATAAAATAGTTCCGCCCTCTCCTCATGCCGGAAAATACTTCAAAGTATCTTTCCGTGATACTGGAACAGGAATACCGGAAAAAATTAGGGAAAAGGTTTTTGAACCTTTTTTTTCTACTAAAAAACAGAAGCAGGGCACGGGACTGGGACTGGCTATAGTTTTTGCCATTGTAAGCAATTCGGGAGGGGCGGTTACACTGAACAGCACGGATGGGAGAGGTACAATTTTTGAAATTTACCTTCCCCTGTTGAGCGACATCGGGGAATAGCTCTTTAAATTGATTTAAGAAAGGCTATTGTTTCCCTAATGTCATTTTCCTGTTCCGGTCCGGATATTTCTCTCTCGATAATGTATTCTCCGTCAAAATTAAATTCTTTTAACCGGCCGATAAGCTTATGGAAATTAACTTTACCGTACCCCGGTTTAACTTCGGGTCCGAGAGAATCACCCTTTGTAGGGTATAATCCGTCTTTAACATGAACGGAACGTACATATTTCCCTATTGTATCCAGCGCATCCACAGGATTTGCTTTTCCATACATTATTAAATTTGCAGGATCTAAATTAATTCCAAGGTTGCCAAGCTGTGTATCTTCTATAAGGCGCAGGAGTGTAATTGGCGTTTCCTGTCCTGTTTCGAACCAGAACTGGATTTCCGATTTTTGGCAGACTCTCCCTACTTCCTCTATTGTTTCCACGGTTTCTTTGTAAAGAGGATCTCTGCAGTTTTCCGGTATAAAACCAGCATGGGTAACAATTGCTTTAGCTCCGTACTTTGATGCAAACTCAGCACCTTTAATGAGTACAGCTTTCCTCTCTTCTCTGAACTGTCTGGGTACAATACCTATTGTGGAAGGGCCTTCTGTAAAGTTCCATTCTACCTGCCCCGGATACCCCACCCAGAAGCTTGAAACTGTAATACCAAGCGAGTCAGCTTCTTTACGAAGGTCAGCCGGGCTGACTTTTTCCCAAAGGCCGGCATTCCAGTTTACCACCTGGCAGAACGAGAGGCCGAATTTCCTGGCTTCTAAAAATGTATCTCTTTCTTTTAAAGGGCTTATTACTCCTATTTTTAAGGATTTGCTCTTGTGCAATTGCCCATATTCGTTGTTCATGCTATGTTTTTATCACAGTGTTTTAATTTGTCAAGCATTTTTTATAGGAGAATGTGCTATGGAAAAATTTAAAGAAAGCTTAAAGAATTATGCTGGCCTGATATTAGAAAGAGGGGTTAACTTAAAGAAAAATGAATATGTTCTTATTGTAGCTGAGATAGTACATCGAGAACTTGTGCTTGAACTTGTCGATAGCGCATACAGAATGGGAGCATCCTATGTGAATGTTTTATATACCGATGAAAGGGCAGACAGAACCAGGCTGGACTTTTCCTCTGTTGAAAACTTAAAGATTGTTCCTGAAAGCAGAATTGCCGAGTTAAAATCCCTGATTGAGAAAAAAGGGGTATATATAAGAATAACAGGGCCGGAGGACCTTGAAATACTAAAGGGTGTAGATCCGGATAAGAACAGTGCCTTTATCTCTTCTGCCAGTAAAAAACTATATTTTTTTTCGAAGGTGGCCATGGCGAACAAAATTAAGTGGTGTGTTGCAGGTGCAGCTACTCAAGGGCTTGGCGAAGCGGTGTTTTCGGGAAGAGAAGCGGATGATTTAAAAACGGGGTTGTGGGATGAGATTTTTAGAATATGCAGAATCTATGAAAAAGATACAGCTATGGCATGGGATAAGCATATAAAAAGATTAAAAGGCTTTGCAGACTGGCTTAACAGTATAAAGGTGAAAAGCATGCATTATTCAGGCCCCGGAACAGACCTGACAATAGGTATTCATAAAGATGCTTTGTGGCAGGGAGGGGGATCGGAAACTGTCTGGGGTGAATTCTTTATGCCTAATATACCAACAGAGGAGGTTTTTACCGCACCGGATTACAGAACTGTAAACGGAAAGGTAAAAAGTACCCGGCCGCTTCTCTTTAACAATATACTTATTAAAGATATTACTATGGAATTTAAAGACGGCAAACTTGTTAATTTATCCGGTAGTAAAGAAATAAGAAGCCTTGAAAAGGTTTTGGAAATAGACAGCGGAGCCAGATATCTGGGTGAAGTTGCACTTGTTGAAAAAACATCGCCGATTTATGAAAGCGGTTTGGTTTTCTATAATACCCTCTACGATGAAAATGCTGCATCCCATATAGCGCTGGGCGCAGCCTATCCGGAATGTATTGTAAATGGTGAAAATTTAGATAAGAAAGCACAGCAGGCCATAGGTTTTAACAGCAGTAAAGTACATATAGATATAATGATAGGTTCGCCGGAGTTAAGTGTGAATGCAGAACTTTATAGCGGCAGTTCCGAAGTATTAATGCATAATGGCCTCTTTAATATATAGTATTTATATTTTTTTTGATATAAACTATTGTTTAAAATTAAAATTAAAATATAATTATCTTTTAGAGGTTTTCAAAAAATGGCTTTAAAAAAACAGACACGGCTGGAAGAAAAAAAGAAATTGATTAATGATGTGGC
>QNBI01000432.1 GCA_003641675.1 Spirochaetota bacterium
CCTTGCCTCCTGCACAACTCCGCGCCTAATCCCCTGAACCCTGTCCACAAGCGGCGGGTTATAGAGGATAAAATGCCTCCTGCCCGAAGGCGAGCCGTTAGTATTTATTAGTACGGCGTCCTCCTCTATTATGCTTTCTGCAAGCTCTTTGGGATTTCCTATTGTAGCGGAACAGCAGATAAAAACCGGTTCTGCACCGTAAAAGTGCGCAATACGCTTTAGCCGCCTTATAAGATTGGCCATGTGCGAGCCGAAAACACCGCGGTACGTGTGAATTTCATCTATCACAATAAACTTAAGCGACTTAAAAACCCTTATCCACTTTGTATGGTTGGGAAGAATACCGGTATGGAGCATATCGGGATTTGTTATTATAACCCTTCCCTCCTCACGCACAGATATACGTATAGAGGAAGGTGTGTCTCCGTCGTAGGTAAATATCCTTAGCGGAAGTTCTCCGGTAAGCATTATGCCGTTTAATTCCGCCTGCTGATCCTGCGAAAGGGCCTTTGTCGGGAAAAGATACATAGCCTTTGCATCGCTGTCTTCCAGAAGGCTTTGCAGAACGGGAAGATTGTAGGCAAGTGTTTTACCGGAAGCCGTAGGGGTAACTATTACAACGTTCTTTCCCTGCCGCACATTTTCATAACTTTCAAGCTGGTGGGAATAGAGCTTTTTAATTCCCTCCTTAAATAAGGCATCCCGAATACGGCTGTCTATCTCACCGGGAATTTCGCGGTAGTCCCCTTCCCGGCTCGGGATAACTTCCCAGTTCGTTACATTGGAGATAAACTGCTTATCCTGCTTTAATTTATCTATAAAATCTCCCAGCATAACTGTATTTTAACACTAATTTTCCATATAACACAATATCGCTATACATAATTAAGAAACACCTTTGCATGCTTCGTGCAAGGCTGATACAGGCGTGGCTCAGGCATGAGATAGGCAGAGATGATTTATGGATTTATCCTGTAACCATACAGAGAGAGTTTTGTTTAATAGTATAGTTGGCTATTATAAAGAAAATAGTTGATTATATAAGTAATATTATCTACTTTTAATTACAGGAGGCTACTATATGAAAAAAATTACTCTAATTTTAGCACTGCTTGTTATTGGATTTCTTGCATTTTCCGACAGCGGAATGGCAGAAGGTCCCGGACATGACGGATGGGGGCCCGGGCGAATGGGTTTCTATGGAATGGGCCCGCGGGTAATGGGTTTACACAGCATGGGAATGCCCCTTACGGCCCCCGAAATCGAGAAACTTCTCCGGTCTAAAGGAAATAAAACTCTCGGCTCTTTAACGGTGAACGATATAAGAATGCTTATGGTAAAGATGAACGAGGCAGCGATGGTTAACGGCTATATTGAGCGTTCCGGCAGAATGTCCTTTATGATTCCCGGAGTCGGGCAGTTTATGAACAAAGAACCCTTAACAGGAACACTCTTCCTAACCGCACACTTAGGAATAATTGCCGGAACAATAACAGGAACGTATTTTCTTCTGCCGCAGGATCTGCAGTTCGGCAATACAGACTACTTAAACGAACCAATTGGCACAATAAAAGACAGGTGGCGCAGTCACAGCTTATACGACTACCTACCGGCTGCTGCAGTATTTGCAGGCGGGCACGTAGTTGACCTTATTATCCGCTCTATAGCATCTAAAAATGCGGAAAAAGTAGCACGTGAAAAAATTAATTCAGGTGAAGTTAAACCAAAAGCCTATCTCTGGAACAGGGGAAACACCTTCGGTTTCGGAATGCATATGGGCAAAATGTAGATTACACTTTTCTTTGATGAAAATCGCACCGGGTGCCAGTGGTATTCGGTGTGATGTTTTCTTTAACCCGTTATATAACCGTATATGAGTTCCACAAACTCCCCAATAATGTTATAATTCACTAAATTATTATCCGGACTACTGTTAAAATTTCAAAGGAGGCAGTACTTCAATGAGAGAATTCTTTCTTAAGCTTGCAACAGCGAGAGGTGAAATTCCTGCAGACCTGTTAATTAAAAACGCAAGGCTTGTTAATGTGCTTTCCGGAGAAATTTACAGTGAAAATATTGCAGTAACAGACGGAAGAATCGTGGGCTTCGGCAATTACGAAGCCAAAGAGGTGCTCAATGCGGAAAACATGTATGTAGCACCCGGTTTCATAGACGCCCATATACACTTCGAAAGCACAATGCTCACCCTTCCTCAATTCTCGCGAGCTGTTATGCCTCACGGTACAACAGCGGTTGTCATAGATCCGCACGAAATAGCCAATGTCCTTGGCCTGGACGGCATCCGTTATGTACTTAACAACTTAAACCTCATACCGCTTGATGTTTTCGTAATGCTTCCTTCATGTGTACCGGCAACGCCTCTGGAAACTTCCGGAGCTGTAATAACAGAAAAAGAGCTCAGGTTTATGATCTATGATGAGAAAGTTGCAGGAATCGGTGAAATGATGAACTTCCCGGCGGTTATAAGCGGGGAAGAACATACTCACTGGAAAATCAATGCGGCAAAATGGAAAAAGGTGGACGGCCATGCTCCGGGTGTGAGAGGAAAAGAGCTTAATACATATATTTTATCAAAGATAGACTCGGATCACGAATCCACCTCTAAGGATGAGGCCCTGGAAAAGCTTAGAAAAGGCATGCATATACATATAAGGCAGGGAACATCGGAACATAATCTCCATGAGATTATCCCGATAGTAACCAAGGATAATTCTTTTCGTTTCTCCTTTGCAACGGACGATAAACACCCCGATGAACTAATGAACGAAGGACACATAGACTACTCTATAAGGGAAGCAATTAAAATGGGAGTAGAACCTGTAACCGCATATC
>QNBI01000433.1 GCA_003641675.1 Spirochaetota bacterium
CATCTCGAGGACGGCTTTGACGATGTCCTCAACGATCCACTTTTGCTCGGCTGGGATGCCAAACACCTCACCATCCATGTCTGCGTACTGTGTGTACAGTTCATCGACAACCTCATCAACTGTTTTCGATTGCCGGTCCCTTATGCGCTCAAGCACACCGTCCATCGATTCTCCTGGAAACAACTTCTTTGAATTGATCCACCGCCACGTGTCATTCGACACATCGATTGTGGTTTTCTTTACCATGCTATAATCTATGATTTGAGGACACTTAATGGTTTCGGTGAGAAACAGTTAAATACGATCATTGATGATATGTTTTTGGTGGACGGATAAACCCACTGACATCCAGACCAAACCGCATATTCTATACCCCCTCACACCCGTCCACCCTCTTCTGTTTTAGCCACAAAAAGCTTTTATATGATAAAAACAGAGTATTAGCAGGTGCTGTTCTGAGTGCGTTGCGCTCCACAGGCGAGGGCTGATCCCCCTCGTCTCCACGTCCACACGGCGTGGGGGAACAGTTCTAAGCAATGGACGTGAATCGAATGAAACACGATAAGAAAGAGCGAAAAGCATGTGGGCGATGGGAACATGCCCAACGATGATCCTCGATATACAACAACGAGGACGATTTTAAAAAAGTTAAACGATCGACTGCCAACGAAACTAAACAAAGACACCAGAGCAGGAGCGACCACTGGATTGGGTGCAAATGCAATCGATGCTGGTATGCGGTTCGTTTTGATTGGTCCAACAAAAGAAATCGCTCACAACACCATCAAAGACTCAATAAAATATTCGAGCAAAGGCAGTGCAAAGATTAAACTCCTTATAAGCAACCACGCATGTTTAAAAAACAAAAAAATGGTTGAAAAATATCCAGATGTTGGTAAGATACCAATACTACCACTGCCTGAGAAATGTGAAGAATGTAAACATTTCTACCAGTGTCCGGTCACTGATTTCCTGCGCACAAATATTCGAGACATTGATGGAGTTGGGCTGACATACCAGAAGCTCATGGCAGTCATGCTCAGTGACTCAAAAACAGCTGAAAGAATCAAAAAACGGTTGACACATGCCAAACTATACATCTTCGATGAAGCGCATAATTACGAGACGCCAGACGTGGTCAACATTCAGATGTATCCACATCATGATATGAGCAGATACCAAGAGTTGTTTAAGGAAAATAAGAAAATTTCACCATTTTTAGAGAATTTCGCAGAGTTAAAACATCGATTGCAAATACATGTTATAGAATTGTTGCATGCTAAAGACGATGCTTTAAAGAATAGGATGGCAATCGATTTGAAAGACATCGATTCGATACATTTTAAACAGACGGTAGCTGCATTGAAAGAGGTTATTGAGGTGATGAAGCATCGAGACCGATTTGGTCTGTCTGTCGGCGATGTTTTATTCATATTTAACGTGATCATGATACTTTCAACCAAACAACTTGTTTTGCACTACATGAAAACCGACGACGGTGATTCTGTGCACTTGTCAGCAAAAGACGGTTTGCATCTATCAACTAAACTGTTTTTAAGTATGCTAAACCCAGAAAAAAAGAAAAAAATTGTTTTTACAAGTGCAACGTTCGGAGATTATGATTATACACCGATTTTTGGCTTCCATGATCAGATCGTGATGCCTGATGTGATGAAATCGAATGAGAAGATGACGATCTATCCAGACACGTTCAAAATGGATGATATAAATTACAGCAAGCGATACGCTGAAAGGATCATCGATGCGGCGGTGGAATATGAGAAAAAATATCCAGGGATACGGTTTGTATGTATGAAAAAAAACGTTGCGTTCTGGTTACAACATCGATTGAAGGAAAAAGGATATAAAATCAACATCGATTATTATCGAAGCGATAGGACAATAGGAGTTTCATCGGATGAACGGAGATGTGTTTGTGTTGGAGCCCCAACATCACCAATAAACGCATATGACGGCATCGTTGATACTTTTGAGCAGTCGCAAAAACGAAGGACTGATGATAACCATGCTGCTTTTTGGCAGGCGATCAGCCGGTTTAAAGACCCCGCTGGAGTCGTGGAGTCACATATCTTTTGCATTGGGATCAAGGAAGAGGAAATCAAAAAGATGATTAAATGGGGAATCAATCGAAAATTATATATGAATGGGATTGTTTGTGAGCGAGTTGGGAACGATGGTGGTTTCGCTATGCCGATAGTGTTTTCAAGAAATTGTGGCAGAGTTTTGAAAATGGTAAAAAAGAGAAACGGTATATCACACAACGATTTAAGAAAAAGATTAAAAATATCGTCTGAAGAGCTTAATATGGTCATAACCAAGCTTAAAAATGATGGTTTGATACAAAATAATGTAGTAAATACAAAAGGGAGGTCTAAAACCACATATCGTGTCTAAACTTACCGACCCCTTTTTGCCATAGTTAATATAACTATGTATGAAAGGGGTCGGTATGTTGCTCATATTTATAAAAACCCACAGAAATAGTTACCAGGGAAACATGTGAGCCGCCCGATGTTTTTATCTATCATCATATTATTAAGACTATAAAAAAAGAGGTTTGAAATGAAACAGACCAAATTCACACCGAGACAGGTTGAATACCTGAAAAAACTTGCAGACGGACCGATGACGGCGAGAGATATAGCCGACTCGATGAACAGAACGCTTAGTTCAACCAATCGAGTGATAACCAAAGCAAGACGAGCAGGGGTGATCAAGTCAACGAAAGCCGATGGCAACCCAAACGAGTTTGTGCACGAACTGATTGTGCCGCTCGATGAGATAGAACCAGACGAAACGCGTGTACCGGTGTCTGAAGAAGAGATCAGA
>QNBI01000434.1 GCA_003641675.1 Spirochaetota bacterium
CCGGAATACGGCCCTTTTTTCTTAAGTTTTCTTCCTGTAATTTCCGCACTTATTTTAGCAGATTCCTCAATGCTTTTACTTATACGCGCACCCAAATACGATGAAAAACAGGTATCCCCCCTCCCCTGTCTTCCTTCTATACTGTATGCTTCAAAGGGATAGAAGTATGTATTACGGCTGTCCGATACATGAACACCGTTTTTATCGGTAATTATAACTTCTTTAACTCCCAGGGAGATAATATATTTTGCTATGGAATCTATTTTATCCAGTCCTGTTAATATTTTAGCCTCTTCCATATCTGCTTTAAGATAAAAAATATAGGGAAGATATTTTCTCTTTAATTTCCAGTCTCGAAGTACTATTTCACCTTTAGCTGTTATATGTCTTAAAAATACTTGAATATCCAGAGCTACTCTTCCCCGTTCTTCAAGCCGAACTATTAAATTTTCCGGTATTTCGCCGTACATTAATCCTGCTAAGTAGAATATTTGCGCTTTCTCAACAGGTATTTCACTTAGTTTAAAAGGAGAAGCGGAAGATATTACTGTTGACTTTCTAACATATCCGTCTTTTTTTTTAAACCTATCCTCCATTACTGTAGAATATTTATCTGCAATAGGAAAGACAGGTATTGCATTTTTCCAGAAATCCTCGAGAAGGTAATAATCTTCCAATGCAAGTTTAGTAATAACAAGGAAATTTACTTTTAAATATTTTGGAGGAAATGCGGCATAATAAGCCGAACCCCCGGAACATACCTCGGTTTTCCCGTCAATAATAACTATATCTTTGGACATATGGCCAATAATAACCATATCGTATTTTATATTTTCCATTAAACATATTCCTCCGGCCAAATCCTTCCTGCCGATAGATGCCTGTTTCTCCTGGTTTTTAAAGGATTTATACTACTTAATAGAACCTAGAGACAGCCCGCGCACCAGGTACTTCTGCAGAATAACAGCAAGTATAATAATGGGAAATGTACCAAGGGCGGAGGTAGCCGAAACATTTCCCCACATTAATCCATGGGCTTCCCTCATGCCGGCAATTGCCACGGGAATCGTTATTGCATTGTTTCGTGTTAATATAAGAGCGAACATAAAATCGTTCCATGACCATATAAAACAGAACAACGCCGTTACCACCAGCCCCGGTGCAATAAGAGGAATTGTAATAATTCTTATTATAGAGATCTGCGAAGCTCCATCTATCATAGCAGCCTCTTCCAATTCCCTGGGCACCTCCTGGATAAAACCCTTAATCATCCACACTGCAAAGGGAATAGTTATTATTAAATGTGGGATAATTACAGCTGTTCTCGTATCTATTATATGAAGCTTCTGCATCATTAGAAAATAAGGAACAATAGCAACAACAGGAGGAAAAAACTTTAGAGAAAGAATCCAGAACGGAAGAGTATTGCCACCAATTTTGTATCTTGCAAAAGCGTAACCGCTCATAGCACCAAGAACAATAGCGACTATTGTAGCAACAGTGGCTATTACGAGACTGTTAAAGAAAAACGGAAGGGTATCGCTAAAAGCAAAATGCCAGTTTTTCATTGTCGGTGCTTTAGACCAAAAATGAGGCGGAGAAGACATAAGCTCTGTCTTCGGCTGTATCGATGTTAATAAAAGCCAGTAAATCGGAAATAAGCTAATAACAACTACAACAATAATTGCAATAGAGAGAAGAATACGTTTTAAAAGTAATCTATTTTTGCTCTTCAATTTCCTCACCCTTTTCCATTAGTTTTACAAAAAATGTAACAAGTATAGAAAGAGGAATCATTATCAGCCACGCTGCCGCAGCACCCTGGCCTATGTTCCAGTACCTAAAACCTTTAAGATATGTAAATAAACTTAAAGGCATACTACTCACCCCCGGCCCTCCCATAGTTAATACATAAATAATATCAAAAGCCTGAAGTATTTCCAGCGCTCTCATTATTACCACAAGGGTTATTACGGGTTTCAGCATTGGCAGAGTAATATAGATAAAGGTCTGCCACTTACTTGCTCCGTCAACCTGGACACTTTCAAAGGGTTCAACAGGAAGAGACAGAAGACCTGCAAGAAGAGTCGCCATAACAAAAGGAGTCCACCGCCATATTCTAAGGATTATTATAGTAAAAAGGGCAAGGTGAGGCGATGCATGCCATAGCAAGCCGTTTATTCCTACAAGGTTTAAAAAGTAGTTTATAGGCCCTGACCTTACCTCAAATAGTAATCTTCCTACATAACCCACCACAACAGGCATTACCATCATTGGTATTAAAAGGATAGGTTGATATATTTTCCTCGAAAAGGGAATTTCAACTAAAATCATTGCTACTAACAATCCAAGGAGAAGCTCTACTATGAGTTCAATTAGCAGCATTGTACCTGTAACTAAAGATGCCCTGTAAAAAGTGGAATCTTTTAATATACTGATAAAATTCTTAAAACCTGCAAAAGTATGTTCCGGTATTCTCAAGTCATAATTAGTTACACTTACCACTATCGAAAAGATCATCGGGAAAATTACAATAACAGCCAGAATTATAACTGTCGGCAGAACAAGCAAAAGCAATATACCCTTTTTTGACATAAAATCTTTTACCTCTACTAACGTATTATAGCACGCCCTCCGGCAGCGGTAAATAAAATTAACCGCTGGCCTGGAGGGTCTTTTATTTCTACAATTCTATGGCAACTCTACTGCCACATCTTTGCATAGAAAGCTTTTTGTTTTTCTACACCGAATTTTTTACTGAGTTCGCTCCATTTCTTAGCAACGCTGTCCAGTGCATCCTGTGAAGATTTAAATTCTCCCGAGAGATACTTTGATACATCTACATC
>QNBI01000435.1 GCA_003641675.1 Spirochaetota bacterium
AGTTACCGGAGCCGTAGGTAAAGGATACGAAGAATGCATTTCCGTGGCTAATACTACTGTATCCACTATTAGTGATAATATTGTCCATGATGGATTCATGGAGGGAATAGATACAAAGGACGGAGTTTCCGAGGGACAAATCTACGGAAATGGAGTCTACAATCTTACCCGGCTTGGCATTTATATTGATGCCTGGGATTCCCTTAGTGAAGAAATCGATGTGTATGATAATACTGTCTACAACTGCAAAGAAGGTATACGGGTTAATTCGGCGAATGGAGGACTTATTAAGAATGTAAAGGTACATGAAAACATTCCCTATGATAATACTGAATGCGGATATTGGGTTGGCGTCGGTGGAATCGGAGCTACCCATCCTGTGGATTTTGTAACTTTCGATTCCAATATTTCCCGAAACAATGGCAAGGATGGTATTCGTATCTCAGTTCCCTCCGGTGCAGATTTTAATTTATCAGCATCTTCGCCTTGTATCGACACAGGGATAACTGCACTAAGCCCGACGCAAGATTATGCAGGTACGGCCCGTCCCAAAGGTGCAGGGGTTGATATCGGAGCCTATGAATCCTTTTAAACAAGAAAGACCCAAATATTATTGAACGTATGATTGCTGAAGGAATCAACGAAGGTGGCCCTTCTAATTTTATCCTTTCACCTTCTATTTGTTTATTGTTTAGTTGCAGACATAACATCTACCTTCTCCAGCATTTTCATCTATACTTTTCTAAAACGAACAGGCTGATATTCCGGCAATTTCTTTTCTATTAAATCTATTTTCAGTCTCGCAAAACGTTGAAGTTCATCTCTGAGTTCTATATCCGGCCACTTTGTGCCTATAAGAAATTTTGCATACCTTACAAAATCATCAGTAACATCAAGCTGATCATTACTGAGCCACTCTGCCGGAAGCAATCTCTCCGAAGCTGCAACATCTTCCAGATGCACCTTATCATAGTACACTTCATATTCAACCTCAGGCTTGCGTAAAATTGTTGCCATCCAGCCGCTGCCTTCGGTTACGCCAATTTCAACTGCTTTCCTGCCAACTTCCAATGCCTCATTAATATCAACAACAGAGGCCAATATGGAAGCCGAGCGCTGTAATACACCGGGAATCTGGCCACTTGCATATCCCCTTACCGTAAAACCATTTTTATTTAACGTGTTTACAATGACTTGAGCAACTGTTGTTTTACTTGCACCGTATTCTATATGTCCAAAGGCATCATGTGTTTCGCCCAAGCTTCCCACATTAAAACCTTCACTTACAACAACTATACACCGTTTGCTGCGAATAAGCTCATTGTTAACATTTTCTACTAAAGAATCCAAATTATGTTTGCTTTCCGCTAAATAGAACTGCACAGGAATAAACCCCGCTCTTCGCCCCATTGCCTGTATAACAGAAACACATTCAGAAACATTTATCCCTCTGTTTTCTTCGTTTATATTCTGTATAATTTGAATCGTTTCCGCCGATATAGAAAAAATATCCTATGTTATGCACCTTAAATACATCAATTATACGTTGAAAATCCTCCATTTGTTCTTTATGAAGCTTGTATCTGCATGTGCCGATTGCCCCTGCTGCAGGAGTGTTTTTTAAAAGCTTTATTTCATCCGCAGACTGCCTGGAAAGATCAATTAAATCCTCCTTAAGTATCCCTTCCACACCGTGCCATGCCGCATATAATTTTCCTATCTTTTCAGGGTAAGCATTACAGCCCTCAATAACGCCCAGCAGTGAAGAATTTATTACCGGCGAAGGGCCACCTGACTGAGCTACTAACGCATTCTTTATAACCTTAGACCTCCTTAAAAATCCAGCCATGCTTTTCTAAGAATAATTTAGCTTTTTTGCCGCTTTGAGATGCATCTGATATACCCACTTCACAGACTGCATTATGTAAAAAAGAGAGCTTTAATAGTTCTCTGGAAATCTTTGACCAATTAATATTGCCATCTCCCGGCAAATTATGCTCATCTTTTAATCCATAATTATCATTAATATGCACATGGTAAATCTCATTTTGTACCTATTCAGGTAACATCGGTTTCCCTCTATATTTTAATGGCACGTTTTGGATGGATTGACACCTTTCTTGGCATTCTTGCACCAAATTTGACAAGCGCCTTTTCTGTTTTCTTTATGCGCCAGACAATTAAGAGCATGCCGATAGATCTAATAGATGCTGCAAGAATAGACGGGGCCGGAGAAATACGCATTGTTTTAACTATTATTGCTCCACTGTTAAAAGGTATAACAGCAACAATAGCTTTAATACTGTTTATTGATTCATGGAATGATTTTTTATGGCCGGTTATTATTATAAACTCACAACGGTTAAGGACTATTCCTGTTGGTATTGCTTTTTTTAAGGATCCTTACTATATAAGCTTCGGCCCTTTAATGGCCGCCACTTCTATTGCAACAGTGCCAATGATAGTTATATACCTATTCCTGCAGCGCTTTGTTATAAAAGGAATAGCTACAACAGGACTAAAATTTTAATCTATAGAAACGGAGGAAAATAAGAATGGAGAAACTTGCAGTTTTCGGAGGACCTAAAATAAAAAGCACACCTTTCGGTTCCGGCAAACGTTTTGGGCAGGAAGAAAAAAGAGAGATACTCGAAGCATTGGATAGCGACATACTTTTCTATGTTTTCGGGACGAAAGTAAAAAAAATGCAAGCTTTAATGCAGTCCATGTATAATATGAAATACTGCAATGGGTGTTCTTCGGGAACTTCTGCAGTACATATTGCCCTTGGTTCCCTTGTAAAAGTGTTGAAAGTCTTATAAATGATAGAACAGGAGCCATTTTAG
>QNBI01000436.1 GCA_003641675.1 Spirochaetota bacterium
CATCTTTTGTTAAACGCATTATGAGCAAGGATTACAATAACATGGCGCGTGTTAAAAGCCTTACAGAGAAAATTTTTGCTGCTATTGAGAAAACAGCACAATGCCCGGAAACAGTCGAAGAGATTACTAGAATTACTCTACCGGGATTAGCAGGAGAAATATTCCTGAAACTCTTATACCCTATGATTGAAAAACACTTTAGAAAGAGATTCTATGCAGACAGCCGCTGTACCCTCTGCGGCCTATGTGAGAAAATATGCCCCTCCGGAAATATAAAAATCGCAGAGGGACATGTTAATTTTAACGGTAAATGCTATCTCTGCATGCGCTGTATACACCAATGCCCGGAAGAAGCAATCCAGATAGGCCGCCTAACTGTAGACAAATTCCGCTGGAAAGGCCCGGCAGGAGATTATAAACCGCTTGCTATTCTAAGAAGTCCTCACGCTGAGGAGTAAAGACATCCGCCATAACGGTATTGTCCTCATGGGACTTAAATCCATGAGGGGTGTTGGGAGGTATATACATGGAATCGCCCTTTTTTACCTTTGTGTCTTTTCCGTCTATGGTAAAAACACCGGAACCTGCAACGACATAACCAATCTGTTCATGCGGATGGGAATGTATTGCCCCTATCCCGCCCTTTGTAAAGGTAAACTCGACAAGCATCAATCTGCCTCCCCGGTTTAATACACGCCTGGACATTCCATTGCCAAGTTCCTTCACTGTAGTTTTTTCACGCTTAATAACCATATCTACTCCTTTTTCTGCAAAGTTTCCTTAACCGTTGCAAGCATATAAATAAAACCTATAAGTCCGGTTCCAGCAAATATTACTATGCTTACAGGTAAAGAGACCGAATCCGTAATAAGGCCCAGAACAAGTGGTGCACCTAAACTTCCCAGATCGGATATCTGTCTCCACAGCCCTAAAAACACCCCTACATTTCCCCTGCCGGCAAGATCAGAGCC
The DNA here is from genome assembly GCA_003641675.1 of Spirochaetota bacterium. GTDB lineage: Bacteria > Spirochaetota > Spirochaetia > SZUA-6 > SZUA-6 > SZUA-6. Next base: position 972 of record QNBI01000436.1, read on the forward strand.
AAAGGTCATATTTATTCCGCTTCCGAAGCCGTTTCCAATGCCGATTAAAATCGTTAAAACAAAAAATGAACCTGTGTTACTGCTTAACGGAAGAAGAGCCAACCCCCCAGACAGCACCAGCATACATAAGCCAAGCGCATATTTTCTGCCCAGTTTATCCATTACAAAGCCGGCTGGTATAAACATAAGCATATCAAAGGCAGATCCCAAACCGATAATAAGCCCTATTTTTGATGTCTGCACGCCAATACCGCTTCCCCATAACGGTATTACTATCTGCCGAGCCTTCCTGATGAGACTTAAAAACACCATAACAATACCTACTGTGGCAAAAATGCGCCTATTTCTCCTAAACTCAAAGAGTGTTTTTTTAATACTAAAAGAACTTGCAGCAGACTCTCTGGAGCGCACGATTTCCGGCATGGAGATTTTAAGGAGTATAACAGAGACAAAGGTAAGTGCTGCTGCGGAAAAAAAGACAGCCCTGTAACTCAGATACTCTGCTATAAAACCTCCGGCAATAGGACCTATAAACCTGCCCAGTCTCTGCAGTCCGCCCAAAGAGGAGATTTTTCTTCCCCGTCTGCCCTTTTTCGTCGAGCTTCTCATAAAAGACATTAGAGATACCATAAGCAGGGACTGTAGAGCGCCAAAAATTAAAAGCAGAATTACAAGAGCCGTTATACTCTTTAATATTCCTGCAAAAAAGACGGTTGCAGCAATACCCGATGTGCTTAAGAGTGCAGATCGGCGTTCACCTAAACCTTCCATGAGCATTCCGGCAGGAAGGTCGAAAATAAAGGCACTTAGCGTCATAATACCGGCTATAAATCCTGCAGTCCCTATAGATGCTCCCAGAGTTTGTGCGTAGATCGGCAAAAAGGGAATAAACACGGCTCTTCCTATAAATACAAAGAGAATAGGAAGATAGAAATCTGCAATAAGTACTCCGGCGGCAATTTCGTTTTCACCACTGTACCGCTGAATAGGCCGCATAAATTCTACTTTATACCGCTTCTTTTAATAATAATCAAAGGTATTTTTAAAATTATAAATAATAATAATTCCTACTACTACTTATTGACAAATTCTGTAAATCTCATTAATTTTTATATTGAATAAAATTATGAAAACAATACTATGCGTAGAGGACGATGACCTCAACAGAAATTTTATAAAGAAACTCATAGAAATAAATAACTTCAGGGCTGTTATGGCAGCTTCTGCAGAGGAAGGTTTAGAAATTGCAGCGAAAAACCCTCCTGATCTTATACTAATGGATATCACTCTTGGCGGAATGGATGGAATAACCGCTACCCAAAAATTAAAGAGCGATGTTCGGGTTAAAAATATTCCTGTTATTGCCCTTAGCGCATACGCCATGCAGGATTACAGAGATGCAGCTCTTAAAGCGGGCTGTTCGGATTTCATAACAAAACCGATAGACCTTAAAGCATTTGCCGCGGTGCTAAAGAAGTACTTAGGCTGAAATCGGGTTACAATCACAGCTTTAGCGTATTTTTGGCCTTGTTATTTTATCCCTTATTTATACACCCAATTTAAGGCCTTTTAAAATATTTTCTACTTTGTGTATTTCTTCTTTATTAAGCTCCTCGCCTCTAATTTTAAGCCATTTCGTAGAACGCCCCATTATCTCAGCACCGGCTTTTATGACCGGAAGCACTTTTCCGCCGACAGTTTCTATAATTTCATATAGTTTATCAATCTCTGCCTGCCTTTACCGCACTGATCCCTAATTTCTTTCCCTGCTGTTTCATCTTTCTTAACCTCCTAATCTGATTATTTGTTATCATTCAAGATGCCTCCTATTCTCTTGCATCTTGTACGATTTTTAATCCC
>QNBI01000437.1 GCA_003641675.1 Spirochaetota bacterium
TCTGGAGCGAGACCTCTTTAATGCATCCGGCTGTCGGATACGGCAGCTTCTTCGAAAATTATCCCAAGGAAAATCCGCTTCTCCCCTTTATACGCAAACAGAAGACCTTTTTTCTAATTGGCGCCCCGGTACTCCTTAAACCTCTCTATTCGAAAAAAACAAGGCAGGAAACAATACGAGCTATGAATGCCGCTGTCCTCTTTAATCCCAGAGGCGATGTAATAAAATACTACGGCAAACAGCATCCTGTGCCCTTTGCAGAGAGCATTCCCTTTTGGGATATACCATGGGTTCGTGAATTTTTTCAGCGTTTTATCGGTGTTCAGGATGTATGGGTTATGGGAAACGACCCCACTGTTTTTAGTGTTCCTCTAAAAGACGGTTCAACTGTTAAATTCGGTACGCCGATATGCTTTGAGGATGCCTTTTCAGGACTCTGCCGTACTTTTATAAACAGAGGGGCAGACCTTTTTATAAACATCCCCAATGATTCCTGGTCTAAGATGGTGTCTGCCGAAACCCAGCACTTTGTTGCAGCCAAATTCAGAGCCATAGAAAATAAAAGGTTTCTTATCCGTTCAACAACTGCAGGTGTAACAGGGATAGTTAGCCCATGGGGAAAAACCGTAAAATCAATTCCGCTTTTTAAGAAAGGGTATCTCACATATACAGTACCTCTCTATACAAACAGCCAAACAACAATATATACACGGTATGGCGACTACTTTCCAATACTTTTAATGATTGCTCTCTTAAGTTTTCTCATTTACCGTGCGGTACACTTTTTGAAATTTAAGTCAGATCAATAATGAAACTCAACACTGTATCTGTTGCCTGATCTATGAACACTAAAATTATCACCATATATCATGGAAAGAACAGCATGGGTTAATACGGTGTCTTTTTCACCTTTAATTAAAATCTCCCCCTTCTTCATAACCATAATTCTGGTAAAATCTTCCGGTATTTCTTCTATATAATGCGTAACATAGAAAACGGTTAAATCTTTCTTTTTTTTAAGCATTTCGGATAGTGAAGAAAGAAAATCCTCTCTGCTTACGGGGTCAAGACCCAGACACGGTTCATCTAAAAGCAGTATCTCCGGTTCTGCCGCTAAAGCTCTTGAAATAAGGACTCTCTGCCTCTCTCCTGTCGAAAGGGAGCCGAATTTTCTTTTAATAATATACTGCGCACCCATTAATTCCAGGTAGTATTCGGCTTTGTCTTCCTCATTTTGTGTAAGATTTTCATAAAAGGCGATGGAACCGTTTTTTCCGGATGCTACCACCTCTGCTGTATTCATAAAGGTAGGTATTTCATATTTTAGGTCCATGTGAACCCATCCGATTTTTTTCCTTAAATACCTTAAATCCATCTCACCGAAATATCTGTCCAGTATTTTAAGTTTCCCGTGTGAAGGGTATCCATAACCAGCAAGGATTTTTAGAAGCGATGTTTTTCCGCTTCCGTTTAATCCGAGCAGCACGCAGTGCTCCCCTCTTTCCAGTTTAAAGCTTATATTTCGAAGAATTGTATTTTCATTAATAGTCAGAGATAAATTCTCACATTCTACAGTAGCTTGATTTTTTGACATTTGTACAAATATAATTGCTAATTATATAAGGTTCAATAAGATGAAAAATAAAGTTTCCATCCGGTTTTATGAGGAGCTTAATTACTTTCTGGATAAAAAATACAGGAAAAAAAGATTCGAAACCTCTTTTCCAAACACCGCGACTGTTAAAGCACTTATTGAAGATTTGGGAGTTCCGCATACAGAAGTTGATCTTATTCTTATTAACGGAAATTCGGTTTCTTTATCCTGCAAACTGCATAACGGAGACAGTATAAGTGTTTATCCTGTTTTTGAAACTTTCGATATATCCGAAGTGACAAAGGTTCGAAATAAACCATTAAGAGCTGTTAAATTTTTAGCGGATGTACACTTAGGCAAACTTACTACCTATCTTAGAATTCTCGGGTTTGACACATTCTATTCCAACAATATTTCAGACACGGAAATCTCCGAGCGCTCACTTAAAGAAGGAAGGATAATCCTTACACGCGATTTAGGAATTCTTAAAAGAAAAATTGTCACCCACGGTTATTATATACGCTCACGTAACCCTAAAGAACAGCTTAAAGAAGTTATTAACAGATTTAATCTAATAAATCTTATAAAACCTTTTTCTCTCTGTACCAGATGCAACGAACCTTTAATTCCCATAGAAAAAGAAAAAGTATCTGGCAAAGTCCCCATTTTTGTCTATGAAAATTACAATAACTTCAATTTCTGCCCTAAGTGCAAGAGAATATACTGGAGAGGAAGCCATTGGGAAAATATCCGAAAACTATTTAATAATATTTTCCCTCCGGATATTAAAAAATAATTATGATATTTTATTGACAATTATGTCATATTAATTATAATATTTTGAAATTCATTATTTTCAAGGAGTAAGAAATGGCAGCTTTATGGAAAAAGCAAAAAGCGATTATTTCCGACATAGAAAAATACTTTTCTTTCGTAGATGAATGCAGTGTTCAATTTAAAACCTGTATGAAAGACATGGTTAAAAACGGTATTAAAGAAAACAACAGAGAAGTGGTAAGAAAGGTAAGCCGTTTGGAATCCGAAGCGGATGATTTACGCAGGGGTATAGAACATAAACTCTATGAAAAAGCCCTTGTTCCCGAATCCAGGGGAGATATTTTAGGTTTACTGGAAGCGGTGGATAAAATTCCTAATATGTTCGAATCTCTCTGTTACCAGGTTTATCAGGAAAAAATTAGTTTTCCAGAGGAATGGCATGATAAATTTTCTCTGTTAA
>QNBI01000438.1 GCA_003641675.1 Spirochaetota bacterium
CTTGTTTATCTGAATGGAAATCGGTGATGAGGGGTGTTTTTTATATCCAGGCTCTTTAAGAATGGAAATATTCCCAGATCATTTTTTTTAAGAATATCGGGATTATCAGGTTTATATTCGGGTATTGTTTTTGAAAGACGCTTTACAAGACAGCTCGAACTTGTTGATTTTCCATCCGGTATGCCTGTATGATGTCCCGAAATAATATAGGCAAGAATTTTCCCATACTGAGTTCCATATTTTTTAACGGCATATTGGGCACCCGCTGTTGAATGGTCGATATGTCTTTTAGCGGTTTCATGGAGCATATTTTGGAAATCATCCGAATACTTTCCGAGATCATGCCATAAACCAGCGGTGTATGCCCATTTAGAAGAATAAAAATGTTTTGCAAATTTACTTGCGAGCTTAGCTGTCTGGTTAAGGTGGGTTTCCAGAAGCTGCCACTTGTTGGGTGGTTCGTTTTGTATGCTATGAGCATAATATGTCATATATCCAGATTAATTGTGTTCAATTGAGCTGCCTCCATGTACACAGCTGGACTGCACGAACAGCTGGATGGCTTAAATCCTAAAACACGGTTAGCTTTTAAACAGTTCAACCGCTTCCTTCGGGTTTTTTGCATTGCTTAAAGTCTCGAGGAAATAGCGGGACCGGCTTAATCTTGCTATTTCCGAAAGCGCCTCTATGTGCGGGCCTGCCTGGTCCGGAGGGGCTAAAAGGAGGAAAAATACTTTTGACGGTTTGCCGTCCAATGATTCAAAGTCTACTCCGGAAGGCTTAATACCAAGGGCAAGGGTCATATCTTTAACGGTGGATGTTTTAGCATGGGGTATGGCTATTCCGTTCTCAAGTCCGGTACTCCCCTTATCTTCACGTTTTCTCACGTCTCTGTAGGTTTCTTCCACATCATCAATGTACCCTGCATCTTTTAAAACAGTGATAAGCTCTTTAAGAATATCGTCCTTTGAATTACCTGCGAGCGGTATTTTTACGATGTTTTCGTTTATTAATTCCACCAGTTCCATATCAAAATCCTTATTTTAGAGATTCGTACAAAGTTTCAACCCGTTCTTGATCCTTTACAATTAAAACAGAGCAGGAAACGCTTCTCATGGCCCTCTCCACCTCATTGTGAAGTTCATCCAGCCTGCTCTGAATTCTTGAAAGTTCCCCTATTACAAGTAAATCTATATCAAGCTCCTTAACAGATTTCTTTATCTCGGCAATTATGTTTCCGCTTGCTTTAATAAGATTAACATTTATAGCTTTTTCATCGGCCAAAGCTTTTATATGTTTAAGGTAGCGGTCTGCATCTTTTTCTAAGTCGTTTTTGTACTCTTCCTGTTCTGATTTTATAAATATTCTTGCCCTTAACAATTCATTTAACGCGCGTGTATTTATTACATAGAGAGCCGATAGTTCCGCACCGGCGCTTTTAGAAAGGCAAATAGCATACTGCCCTGCTGTTATGGACTCTTCCGTACCGTCAATATAGACCATTATTTTTTTTATCGGCCCTTCCATATAGTACTTCCTTTTTATTAAATTACCCGGTTTTCCGTCTCTTTTCAAGTCGGTTCTTTACCTGCTTCATTAAAATAATCATATCCCTTTCATTTTCCTCCAGCCTGTTCTGAATGAATGTTACGGTTTCTTTTAAATCCGGGATGGCTATTTTTTCCAGGGCATTTACTTTGCGTACCGTCTTTTTTACCTCCTGGGCCAGTCTCATAATAGATATTTTAAGCTCTGCAAGCCGGCCCATATTTGCAAGGGCGGATTTAAATGCTTCTAGACTGTAATCTACCCAGAAACTTGTCCCTGAGGGTGAATAGTATGGAGGATGCTCCTCGAAAGAACTCTCAACAACGGGAAGCTGTACTCCCATTATGCGCCGGTGCTTAATCTTAATGCTGCTTTTTATATTAACGGCACTGGAGAGCTGGAGTACATTTCTTTTACCCATATCCAGTACAGCCTTCTGCAGATTGGTATATGCATCTGCCAGCAGTTTGTCAACTTTTTCCTGGAAATCCACTGCCTGGTCAATAAGATTAAGGAGCTCTACAATTAAAATGTTACGCTTTTGATCGAGCAGTTCATAGCCGAGCAGTGCAAACTGAAGTTCACTTTTAAGATTAAGGAGACTTGTTTTGGTTGGTGCTACATTCCTCATACCAGCCTCTAAGTTTTAACTTCTGTAATATTCGTCTATTTCTTCTTCCGTAACGCGGTGCAGTTCCTCTTCCGGCAGCAATTTTAGTGCTTCCCAGCCCATGTCGAGTGTCTGTTCTATTGACCTGTTATCATTCTGCCCCTGTGAAACAAACTTTCTTTCAAAATAGTCACCGAAATCCAGATACTGATGATCCAGCGGCGTTAGCTCCTCCTCGCCTATAACAGACGCGAGGTTCCTTACGTCTTTAACATAGCTGTACGCTGCAAAGAGCTGGCTTGCAAGGTGCGGATGGTCATCGCGCGTCATTCCTTTACCTATACCGTCCTTCATTAATCTGGAAAGAGAAGGTAACCCTGCAATAGGCGGATAAATACCCCTGTTGTTCATCTCCCGTTCAAATACAATTTGGCCTTCTGTGATATAGCCCGTTAAATCCGGAATGGGGTGAGAAATATCATCATTAGGCATTGTCAGAATAGGGAGCTGGGTAATGGAGCCTTTTAAGCCTTTAAGCATGCCTGATCTTTCGTATATTTCTGCAAGGTCAGAATAGAGATACCCCGGATAGCCCTTCCTCGAAGGAATTTCGTTTCTTAAGGTTGATATTTCCCGCAGTGATTCACAGTAGTTGGACATATC
>QNBI01000439.1 GCA_003641675.1 Spirochaetota bacterium
TGAGAATATGGTACGGCTTATTCCTGTCTATAACAGGGCTTCCGCTTGCAATTGCAACACCTTTCTGGGGCATACTCTCGGATAAAGTGGGCAGAAAGCCGATGTCTCTCCGTGCAAGTATAGCGGGGGCTTTAATTCTCGGCAGTATGGGTTTCGCACGGAGTGCTAACACTCTGTTGATTTTACGTGTATTTCAGGGTTTTTTCACAGGTACAGTGACTGCTAACCTCACTTTGATTGTTACTCAGAGCCCGGAAGACAGAATAGGCCTCTCCATAGGTGTAATGAACTCTGCAGTTTTTGCAGGAAACACCATAGGCCCCTTACTCGGAGGTCTTTTTGCAGATAAATTCGGATACAGGTACGGCTATTTTATTTCCGGTATTTTACTCTTTCTTTCATTTTGTATTACGCTTCTTTTTGTAAACGAAAATTTCGAAAAAGGAAAATCCGATTCTTCGGCCAGAGCACTAAAGGATGCCTTGAAGACAATGTTCAACGATAGGAGGATTATTAAGATACTCAGTCTGATATTTGTCTTCGCTGTTGCGACTGTGCTTCTAAGGCCTTTGTATCCCCTGCTTGTACAGGAACTCCTGCCTTCCGGAGAAGGACTCGCATTGTATGCCGGTATCGTAAATTCTGCGCGCGGAATAGCCACCGTGCTTGCCGGTTTAATAATAGGGGTAATTGTGGACAGGTATAAAAACATTCCTATCGGAGCTGTTATTGCTTCATTAGCAGCTCTGGCTCTGGTGCCTCTCGTTTTTGTTGACAGCATATTAAAGCTTATTGTATTTGTCTTTATTGCTGCTCTTCTTATGGGAGGGATAAACCCGGTGCTTAATACCTACCTTTCAAGATTTGTTCCCAATAAAAAGAGGGGAGCGGCTTATGGAATAGCGGGAAGCTCTAAGGCATTAGGATGGGCAGTCGGAGGAGTAAGCGGCGGTTTTCTTTCCGCTCAATACGGTTTGCGTAATGTCTTTATTTTCGGAGCAGTTTTTTTTGCATTTATTGCCATGATATTTCTAACAGCGGAAAGAAAAACAGATAGGATTTAGTTAATATCCACGATGCTTTTTATAATTTATATTTTGTAATAAACGGTTCTTTTGCTTACTATCTTCTTGAACGGTTATAAAAATATGCAAAGAGCAGAAGAATCGGAAGTAGAGCATATTCCATTAGACTCCCCAGTGTGGGTATACCGCGTATAACTACGAAGCCAAAGAGGCCAGTGACGTGAAATTTAAAGAGTACAATAAGGAACCAGAGGATTCCTATAAGCCCCAGAAAGGGATTTCTGTTCCTTGCAAGTTTCCATGTACCTAAACCTCCTGCAAGAATTGCAAGGATAAGATAAATTGTGCTCCACTGCATGCTAACCTCCCTTAGATTTAGCTTAACTTTTTTATCTATTGAAAGCTATTGTAAAGACTAATATGATTTATGTAAAGTTATAGTAAGTGAGAATGAATTAATAAGGGGGGCTTAAAATGAAAGATATAAAAGTAGCGGTACTCGGAGTTGGGAGAATGGGACAAATTCACTGCAGTAAAATTAATGCGGTTAATGGATTAAAACTTACGGCCGGCAGCAGCAGAGCGCAAAGTTTAACAGATGCTGTGAAAGAGAAATATGGTATCTCAGTATATAATTCTCATGAAAAAATGCTCAAAGAGAGCGATGCAGAATGGGTTGTAATTGCAACCACAACAGACCAGCATAAAAAATGGGCTTTAGAAGCTATTAATGCCGGCAAGAATATTATTGTAGAGAAGCCTGTTGCGCTTTGCCATGAAGATGCAAAAGAAATATTCACCACGGCAGAAAAAATGGGAGTAAAAGCAACAGTTTACCAGAGCAGGAGATGGGACCTGGATTTTACTGCAATAAAAGAGATTATGGAGGAGAAAGCTCTGGGAAGTATTTATAGGATAGAATCGAGATACACACATTTTTCAGAGGGCTGGGGAGGTTGGGGAGCCCAGGGTAAGGATAACCCATGGAGGTTAAAACGAGCCTATGGAGGGGGGCTCCTCTATGACTGGGGTCCCCATTTAATCGACCAGATAGTTGTGCTTCTAAGAGAGAGCCCTGTGGCGGTGTTCGGCAGGCTGGAGGGAAAAATATGGACAAAAGAGGTGGACGACCATTTCTGGGCTGAACTGGTATTTAAAAACGGAATAACGGTGCGGGTAGAAGCATCTAATAATTACCGTATACCCTTGCCCAGGTGGAGTATAGTCGGTACCGAAGGAACTCTGCAGGTCGCAGGAGGAGATCCTGATATGTGGAACGAAGTAGTAATTCGTAAAAATCTTGCAAATTTTAAAAGTGAAACAAGAATAGATATCCGCCATGGAGAGCTTTCTGCCGGATTTTACCCTGCATTTACAGCTGCTCTTAAAGATGACAGGCCTCTTCCGGTACTTCGCGATGAAGTTCTTATGAGCATGAAGGTAATGGATGCTATTCGGGAGTCTTCCAAAAGCGGGAAAGCTGTATTTTTATAGGTATTTATTTTTTTAACATTACGTTGTTCTTTTCATGTGCATATATTATGTCGTGAAAGTTCCAGAATGCATAATCGAAATTATCACCTTTGGAGAGATTTCTAATCTGTTTAAGTTCACTTAGTTTAGGAAAATAGAAGAATATCATATCAGCATGTGATTTATTCAAGTAGTGTTTTATTTCTATCGGCAGAAGAGGCGGAAATATATCCGAAAGTGAGAATGCCGGGTAGAGAAATGCTACCTTTTTAACGGAGAGCTCTTTTAAGTATTGTGTAATTCTGCTGTCAA
>QNBI01000440.1 GCA_003641675.1 Spirochaetota bacterium
CTTTGCCATGGCTCTAATGTGCAGGAGCCTGGGGATTCCCGCGCGGGTTGCAGTAGGTTTTTTTGTAAATCCGCATATGGAGGTCCTTAATTTTTATGAGATACGTGCAAACCAGGCACACGCGTGGGTGGAGGTATATTTTGGTAATTTAGGGTGGATTGAATTTGACCCCACATCGGAAACGCTGGCTCCGGGTGAGAATCTCCGTTTCGGGCTTGAATTTGATTTTCCTAAATTTGCAGGACTAATAGAGGAAATTCTTAAAAACCAGGATAAATTAAAGGAAGCCGAAGAAACCTCCGCACCGCTAAAGGGGGATATAGCGTCTCTGGGGCGGAGCATATTAGAGGGAATGCAGTTTCTGGCACGTATATGGTATCTCATTATACCCTCGCTCTACCTAATTATTATTTCATTTATAAAACTGTTTCCTCTGGCAGGGTTTATTACAGCAAGAAATTTAAGGAAAAAGGTTAAGTATCTATACCGGTACAGTTTAGGCCTTTTATACGGTGCAGGTAAGGTGCAAAAGGGTGATGAAACCTATCTTGAATATGCAGAACGTCTTGAAAAGGAGAATATACGTATTTTAAAGTGGACTTACGGATATCTTAGCTCGGTATTTAGTAATGAATTTGAAAGTGAGGATTATGCAGATGCCGTTAATTTGTACCGTGAAATGGTTGGTTCATTTAAAAACAGGTATTCGATATTTTTAAGGGTTTTAATGTTTTTAAATCCTCTAAACAGTTTAAAGCACAAGGTGTAGAAAGAAATGAATATGCTGCGAAAGAGAGGTTTTTTGATTTTTATTCTGTATGTATTTTTTCTATCTGTAATGGGTTCTGTACCCGGTTACTCCGATACAGAGGATTTAAGCTGGTATGAAAGTGAAGCAAGAAAGGCAATAGAGGCAAAGAATTATGAAAGCGCTGTAACCCTGCTTAAGAGAGCGGAGAAAAAATATCCTAAAGCTAATAAATTAAATCTGCTTCTAGCTGATCTTTACTACGATAAAAGACTCTTTAAACTTGCAATGGAAGAGTATGAGAAGGCTGAGAAAAAGGGGGATGAGAGTTACTACACTTTAAACCAGATTGCACGTACCCTCGGCAAGCTAAACAGGGATGCGGATTCCATATCCTATTTTAAGAAAATCTTAAAGATCTATCCGGACAGTATAGAGACATACGATGACTTGGGGTGGATGTACTTTAAAACACACCAGCTTAAAGAAGGTGAGAAGATTATTTTAAAGGCTTTAACGCTCTTCGGAGACAACAGAGCTTTGGATATGACTATGGGTACCATTTATTCGGGTCTTTATAACTTTGAAAAGGCAAAGGAATACTATTTAAAATCCATTAAGAGTGCTGCTGCCGATAAAGACGACTACTTTGCCTCTATTGCCTACTACAATCTCTCTCTTTTGGAACATAACTTTTATCATTTTAACTCAGCTCTTAAATACACCAACGAATCTATAAGAATGGCGGATAGAGCTCCGGGACACCTGTCCAGAGGAGAACTGTACGAAGCTCAGGAGAACTTCACGGGAGCAATGCAGGAGTACCGTGAGGCGCTTGCCATGGATAAAACTCCTCTTTCTAAAATTAATATTGCCATTTTGTATCAGAAGGCAGGTAGGCTTGAACTTGCGAGAAGGTACATAGAGGATGTGCTGTCAACAAAGGATCTTTCGTGGATGTTCTACTATGGAACAGATCTGGAGAGGCACTTTAAAGATATCCATGAAATATTGGCCGATTCCTACGATGGGCTTGTGAATCTGGAGCTTGAGAAACCTGTGGTGGGTTTATCTGCAAGAATAAAATCTCTCTTTTTAGCGGTTAAATACAGGGTGCTTGCCTATTACCACAGGGTCAAATTCCGTACCTATTCAATAAGCGTAGGTAAAGCGTATTTGGCGGAGAAAGATTATCTGGATGCATACTGGGAGTTTTACAAGGCAAACGAGAAATATCCCTCTGTAGCACTCAAGTATCTGTTCTTGGCAAAAGATATAGAGACGAAGATTACACCACACTCGGAGGCGTATTATCTGCAGGAGGAAGGAAAAATAAAGAAGTCGCCTGTTCTTCTGGCCCGGTCTATAGGTGAGTTCGACAGCTATTGGGAGAGAGAGGGGATAGTGGAATCCTTAAGACTTATGATACCCTTTTTAAAGGGAAGAAAAAACACAAGTTTAAGACGTGAAAGGATTAATGAACTTTTTTCCCTGAATCCCGGTGCATTAAGGCAGTACGGCTTCGGCCTGCCTCTAGAGGTCGGGTTTCGTTTTTCCGGTTCTGTTTCCAATACTAATAGGAGAGAGAGGCTTCTTGTACGGCTTTTAAAGAGGTCAGGTTCGGAAGTAACCGTGAAAAGCGGAATGGAAGGGTATAGATATAGGCTCTTTATTCAATGGGGTGCTTCCGGCGATGTTCTTGTAAGACTTATAGACAATAAAAAGTTAAATATTGTGCATGAGAAAAGATTTACCATTAAAAAGGGCAGGTTAAAATCGGAATGTGCCGATGTTATAAGTAGAACTATCCAATTAATCTATAAAGTAATGTAGATTTTTAGTGATTAATTGTATATACTATTAATAATAGAAATATGCCGGTTAAGAAAAACTTTGTTCTTAATGTCTCAAAAAAAATACCACGGATCCCGGTCCAGATAAATGGAAACAATTCTGTTGTAGTAAAAAGAATAGATAAAATGCATCCTCCAAAAAAAGGAAGCCACACTCTCGAAGCGTTCTTTCTTGATGTGGATTTTATTAAAA
>QNBI01000441.1 GCA_003641675.1 Spirochaetota bacterium
CCAGGGCTGTCTGACTGTGAAACATCGGCATTGCATAACCTTCAATATTCACGCCCAGTGATGTTTTTGCAAAGGGTGATGTAACATATTTCCATGTTTCCAGATCTTCGGCATACTTAAGGAGCAGATCCTTTTCCATTGCCCATTTCATAAAGATCTGATGAACCATTGCAACATCAACATCCCATTCCTTTGTGTTGGTCTGGCTCTCAGCAAGAACCTTTTCATAAATTCTCTGCGAACCTGCATTGCCCGGTCCTGTGTGAATTGTTACCAGTGAAATATTTGGATATTTCTTCTGAAATTGAGGGCCGAAAACATTTTGACCCAATGCCAACATATTCACATCACCTGCTGTCATATAGATTAGCTTAACCTTCCCTTTTTCCTTTTGCCCTTCGGCAAAAATTCCTGACGTAACAAGCGCCAGAGCAAGCAAAATAAAAATTGCCCGTTTCATAGAGGCCTCCTCTTGAAATAATTTAATGTTACATATATGTGAACGTTCTCATTCATGTAACATTTTGTTTTATTATAAATTATAATCGGCAATTGTCAAGCAATTTTTCATAAATTTATTTCGACTTGCGGCCTCGTATATACTCGTATATAGATAGATGATATCGCAAATATAGAATACTAAGAAAACAACAAGAATAAATATATCTTTCTAAAGCAGAAATCTTTAAGCTTTTCTATGACTTAAGATTCGCTTATAGGCGACTCTTTAAGGAATAATGAAAGAAGCAAACCGATAATCGTTAGCCCCATAAGTATTAAAAGCGAAACTGTCATGGAACCCGAACCGGATTTAAATGCATCCATTGCATAGATAAAAATTATTCCGGAAATCTGCCCCATAACAATTAAAAGGCTGTTTGATGTCCCTTCCGGGGCCGGAAAAGTTATCTCCGCTCCGTACTGGAAACCAATCGGCCCCGAGCTTAGCAGGAACAAACCGAACAGAAAGCCGGAAACGAGAAGGACAGGATAGTTTGTTGCAAAGGTTATCCCTAATAGTCCGGGCAGCATACCGGCCAGTGCAATTATTATAAATGGTTTACGCTTTTTAATCTTATCGGACACAATAGGAATAACCGCTGCGCCTATAATACCTCCTATCAGCATGAGCCCTCCAAGTATGCCTGCCTGCGATGGGGAAAAACCTCTCGGACGTACAATTTGTTCTACCCATGTTGAAACTCCGTTAAATAGACCCAAACCGATAAAAAATATAACAAGGAGAATAATGAAATCCCGCTGTTTCAGCATGCTTTTTAGCCCTACAAACATTAATGCACGCTCTTTATCTGCATCTCCTTTTAGTTCTTCCGGCGGTTTCTTTACAACAAAGAGAAAGACTACTGCAGAAACAACGGAGAGTATTCCATAAAACAAAAGCATTCCTTTCATTTTCAGGTTTATGGTGAGCAGGGGTGTAGCAACCATTGCAATAAGAATGCCAATATATATCGATAGCGTACCCAGTCCGGAGGCTGTGGCACGTTCATCCGGCAGAAACCAGCTCGCAGCCAATTTTGTTATTGCACCAAGCACAAGAGGCTGTCCCACGGCAATACCAAGCTGGCAGGCTAACATCAGTCCAAAATTAGAGGCAAATATACCACGTAAAAGTGCAAAAACAGCCGATATTACAGCCCCTATGCTTACAGCTTTACGGAAGCCAAGCGTATCTATCACCCATGCCGAGGGAATTACAACAACGACATAAATAATCATGAAACTCATCGACAAAAGGCCTATCATAAGATCCGATGTATTGTAGAACTCCGCAGCTACACTGGTGATTGGTGCAAAGGTTATCCACAGCACCTGAGTCATTATAGTTAAAAACATGAATGCCGATAAAACGACCCAGCGATAGCCGGTAGTGACTGTTTTGGTATTTTCCATATTTACTCCCTCCAAAGATTAAGTCATAATTATAGAATAACTTTTATCTGTTGTGAAGATATGAATGAAATAAAGTAAAAAGGCCTGCTCCCGTAGAAATTAACTGTTCGAAAGCAGGCATAATCGATCTATCCTCCCCTTCCGGAACCGTGTGTTTTGGTTTCACGCTCAACCACGCGTGCAATAGCTATTTGAGCGGAGTGCATAAGCCGGTCGAGGGTTAAGATATTATCCTCCAGATGAGGCAGCATTTTATCCGCCCATTTAGGCTCCACATGCTCCATCATTTTAGGGTCTTTTATTATGCTGTAGATCTCGATGAGCTGGCTGTTATTTAGCGCAAGATATTTCTGCTCTTTCTCAATTGTCTGCAGGTAGCCGATTAACCTTCCGAGGCTGAATACCACTTCGGTTTCGGTTAAACCTAAAGGAATACTTAAAGATGCGGAACCGGAGAGTGCAAAGGCAGAGTCTGTTTTTCCCTCTTCTGTTTCATTACTCTTTTTCTGCGTTTTACCGGTAGATAAAGAAAGTCTATTATTCTGTTTCGACTTTTACCGGGAATTATCAACAACTAAACGGAAATCCGGAAAAATATTGCTCCACTACGATTATGCATAAAGAGCCGGAAACTCCAACCCGAAAACTAGATTTACTAATTGACAAAACGTTAAAAATATGGTCTTTTACTATTTAATATTTTGATTTATACGTGCTGCGGTGGTGGAATTGGTAGACACGCTAGCTTGAGGGGCTAGTGGACGGTAAGTCCGTGGAGGTTCAAGTCCTCTTCGCAGCAATATAACTACTTTTAATATAAGCGATTATAATTTTTGTTTTCTTTTCATAGTATTGTTTTCATAGCATTA
>QNBI01000442.1 GCA_003641675.1 Spirochaetota bacterium
ATATAGAAAATGATTATTGCCGATTTTATAAATTTTTAGTATCGGGGGAATATTTGCAAAGGGAAGAACCTGGTCATCGTAGCTGTGTTTGGAAAAATAAGGGCCGAATACTGCAGACAGTATTAAAAGCAGTATTGTAACAGCTCCGGCCATTGCGGCTTTATTAGCTTTGAACCTCATCCATACATCCTGCCTATATGTCAGGGAAGGTCCTATATCCTCAATTTTTGCTGAATTTATTTCGGCTGGTTCCCATTCTTCCGGTTTAATGGGTTTCTCATTTGCTTTGGTCATGTCTATCTACTCTTTTTCCCTAATTTAATTCTTGGGTCGAGAAAACCGTAGGTAAGATCTACTATAAAAATCATCATTAGAAGAAACAATGCGTAAAAAATAGTGATCCCCATAATAGTTGTATAATCTCTGTTGCTTATTGCATTAACAAAATGTTTACCCATTCCCGGAATAGCGAATATTCTTTCTATGACAAAGGATCCTGTGAGCAGTCCTGCTATAAGCGGACCCAGGACTGTTATAATCGGGATCATTGCATTTTTTAAACCGTGTTTAAACAGGATTTTCCATTCACTTAGCCCTTTTGCCCTTGCCATGGTCATGTAGTCCTGTCTAAAAATTTCCAACAGGCTAGATCGTGTTAGACGTGCAACAAAAGAAATAGAATATCCGGAAAGTGCAATAACCGGCAGAATGTACCCTTTAAAGTTATCAATTCCGAAGCTGGGAAACCAGTTTAGCTTAAGAGCAAAGAAATAGAGAAGAACTGTTGCAATAATAAAAGAAGGTACGGTAATCCCAAGAGTGGCAACAAAACGAACTGCAGTATCTTCCCATTTATTCTGTTTTAATGCGGATATTATTCCCAGAGGAATCCCTATAATAAGAATAGACAATATTGAAAAAAGCCCTATTTTCCCGGATGCAGGGAACCCCCTTATAATAAGGTCGTTTACCGATAATCCTTTGTATTTAAAAGAGGGCCCGAAATCCAGCCGGATTACACCTCCTAAATAGTCTAAATACTGTTTCCAGACAGGATCATCAAGATGATATTTTTTCATTAGCGCCTTTTCCACTTCGGGAGGAAGTTTTTTCTCTGTAGCAAAAGGGCCGCCGGGTACAGCATGCATAAGGAAAAAAGTAAGAGTAATAATGATAAAGAGAGTTACTAATATTGATACAAGTCTTTCGAAAATATATCTGCCCATAATTTTATTAATGAACCATAGAAATATCTGTATATATTGTCAAGCCGGGGAATGAGGAGTTGCCAAGTGAGATTGCATTAAGGACATGTTGCGGCAACAGCTACAGCTGTTATAAGGCTTTCTCTTTGGCTGCTTTGGGACGGCGAGCTATAGCAAAGGGTGCCCATAGAAGCAGGAATACTGCTATACCCATTAGCTCAAGCCCTATAATATAGCGCGGTGAAGGTCCGAAGATCTTAGCAAAGAGATCCACAATAGACCCTGTAGGCGGTGGATAGCCTGTTATAAAATAGTTGCCCCTTTCATAGGGCGGTACTAACTCTAATAGCAGGTTAAAGCCGTAGGAGAAAGCTACAAGTACATTTGTGAATAGAACAACTATTAAAAGAGATTTAAAAGTAGGGCGGTAACGGCGTCCTGCAATAATATATGTAGCGCCTATCATTATGAAGCCGTGAGAGAGGAAAAAAGAAAAATACTTGAAATCGGGGAATCCTCTCGCCCCGATATCCGGTGCAAGAATAGCCTGCAGTGCACCGCCTAATCCCCAGAAGAATATAAGATCAAACATGAATTTCCGTGCTTTCTCCGAATCAATATAAAAGACAGCGATAAACATAAGAATGGAAAGCCCGCACTTCTGCTCTAGAAGCCCGGATGCTACTGCCCATCCTCCGGTTACATACCAGTAAATATGGTAAATACTTTCATTTATAAAGAGGACCATAACAATAGCTAGCTCTGCTGCCGATTTAATTTTCTGCGGCCTATCTTTTCGGAAATATAGCCCTATAGTTAGACATGCAATCAGAACAATTAAGGCAGGAATAAGATGTTCTTAAGAGAAGGCTTTGAATTCTCTGCTTTGAGCTCCCTGCCTAATCCGTATAGAATGGGTTGTTTTAAGAATCTCCCTGCCTGCTTCGTCGTTAAGCACAGCAGTTACTTTCCAAATTCCATCCGGATTCAGGGCCGCACTAGAGGCCTGTTGAAGGTCTTTATTTAAATCAATAGACGTATGAAAAGAGTTGAGCAAGAATAGAATTTGTCCTTCGTACTTTACTGCATCGCGCGGAGCCGTTTTAACTATTCTCTGCCCCTTTTTGTTTTCTGCTATTACCTTGATGATATGGTGTGAATTAGTGCTTTTATGCCACGCATGACCTTCTGCTATAAAATGTCTGGGGAAAGTTTTCCCTGGGAGAGGTGCGGAAAGTTTTATGCCGGAGGGGCTAAGATCAAGTATAAAAAAAAGAACATCTAGACTTACAAGAAAGGCTACTCCTATAAGTGCCAAATATTTAGCTTTCATGATCTATTAATTATAAACTACTTATAAGTCAAAGCAAGCAGAATAAAAAAACTCACAATAATAGCATCTGTTTATCAATAGCCTTTCTATTAAGCGGCCTTTAAAAGAATACAAAATTTTTTGCCGCAAAGCAGGCCATGCTAATTTGAATGCTGAATAGTCGTCTCATAAGAAAGTATCTGATTAGAGATATATGAGGGTTTGTCTCACAAGCCAGGAAAAGTTAGAAATTATATGAAGGGG
>QNBI01000443.1 GCA_003641675.1 Spirochaetota bacterium
CTACCTTGGTTCCAGAAAAGATTTTATAGAAAAGATGAATATTTCAGGCAATGATGTTATAGAAATTGGTAATCCTATGACAGAGAATTTTGAAATATTAAGAAATTCAATTCTTCCGAACCTTTTAAATTCCGAAGCTGTTTCCGGAAATGCTCTTTATCCGCATAAAATATTTGAGACAGGGAAAATCGCAGTGATAGATGAAAAGGAAAATTACGGGACAAGCACGAGGAATTACCTGTCTCTTTTGTTGTCGGACAGAGAGGCGGGTTTTAACGAGGTAAATTCTCATATATCTGCTGTTTTCTATTATCTTTCTTTGGACTACTCTTTAAAGGAAGCCGAGGATCCGCGCTTTATCTCCGGCAGATGCGCAGATATCATGTATAACAATAAAAAAATAGGTACTATGGGAGAAATTAACCCCAAAGTACTCGACATGTGGGGAATAGAAATGCCCTGTGCTGCTGCGGAGATAGACATTGATTTTTTAATAGATACAAACAGATAAAATCAAAGGAGGAGGAAAATATGGAATTAAAAGCTGTTAAACTCTCATGGCAGGCGGGATGTAATATCATTGTCGGGCAGTCGCACTTTATAAAAACCGTAGAGGATATAGCAGAAATTATAAATACATCTGTTCCCGGAGCAGAGTTCGGACTTGCATTCTGCGAAGCATCCGGCCCGTCGCTTATACGTACAGAGGGAAATAACAATGCACTTATAACCGATGCGGTGAAATGCGCAGAAGCAGTAGGCGCAGGACACAGTTTTTTTCTAATCCTAAAAAATGCCTTTCCTATAAATGTACTAAACCAGATTAAATTATGTCAGGAGGTTGCCCGTATCTACTGCGCAACGGCAAATGACCTTGAAATACTAATTGCAAAGACAGAGCAGGGAAACGGTATTATCGGCGTAGTAGACGGAGGGCCGCCCCTGGGAATAGAAACAGATAAAGACAAAGAGGAGAGAAAAGAGCTCCTCCGTAAATTTCACTATAAGTATTAAACAGACTACCAGAACATAATATTATGATATCGGTAATATATAAATTAAAAACCTGCCTTGTTCTTATCCTGTTAAGTTCGCTATTAGCATCTGGATGCACAGCAAAAGCTTCCCAAAAAACGGAACAAGCATCGCCGGCAGAGCGGAAAACAAAAACACAGCAGCATAAATTTCAAACCCGGGCACAGGCAAAGCCTGCTCAAAAATTACTCACAATAAATGCTAAAAGCGCTTTTAAGCTTATAAGCACTAACAAAAACAACAGCAACTTTATAATTATAGACGTAAGGACTCCGACAGAATATGCGGAGGGACATATAAAAAATTGCAGACTTATCAATTTTTACTCGTTAGATTTTAAAACAAAACTCGATAAACTTGATAAAAACAAGGAATATCTTGTATACTGCAGAAGCGGGTTCAGAAGCGACCAGGCAGTACAGATTATGGAGCAGCTCAACTTTAAGAAGATATACAATTTAAGTGGCGGTATTATTGCCTGGAAGAATTCAGAATTGCCCCTGCAGAGGTAAAAGAGACTCTACTCTTGTATTCTAAGTAAACGGGGCAATAATTTTAAGCTTAATAAAGCCTTCATAGATAAACTGAACAGCCAGTCCAGAGAGAATAATTCCCATAAGCCTCTGAATAATAGAGACACCCGTCTGCCTAAATATTTTTAGAAAAATCCCGCTTAAAAACATAGTTAAAACGGCGGTTAAAAGGGTTACAATTACAGAACCAAAGAGAACACCTTCAACAAAGAACCTGTCCTTACTTTCACTCACAAAGAGAAGTATAGTTGTTATGGTTCCTGGTCCTGCAAGTATGGGTATGCCAAGAGGGAAAATTGAAACATCATCCTTTTCCTGTACAATTTCGGAGATTTTTGTCCGCTGGCGATGACCGAGGAGGAGATCAAGGGAAGTGATAAAAAGGAGAATACCACCTGCAATAAAAAATGAACCGGGAAGAATACCTAAGAATGAAAGTATATTTCTGCCGAAAAGAATAAACAGCGCCAGCACAAAAAGAGCGGTTAATACCGATTTAAAAATCGTATTTCTCCGTTCCTGTCTGCTTTGACCGCTTGTAAGTGCCAGGAAAACCGGAATAAGGCCAAGGGGATCTATTACTATAAATATGGTAAAAAATATGGTAAATATTTCGCGCTGCATCTATATTTTCCCCTTCTTAACAGATATATCCCGGAACTTCTTAAACTTAACACTGCCCGAAGCCACTATGTAAGTTACTGTCAAAGTTTTAATTTGTCTGCATTTCTTAAACTTACACTGGTAGAAGGTCCTTTGCAACCCTTCCGGGAAAACAGCATTAAAGTAAAAGGACAAAGGGAATTCCGGATAAGGAAACTACAAGACAAAGCTTATATGTATTTTCAAGTCCTATTCTATCTCCTGCTATTCCGATTAGCAAAATTATCACAGAATTTATAACAAAATTAAGCATCATATATATCCCATTTGCAGACGCCGGATACTCATTTTCACTGTCCTGCACCAAAGCCATAATAACAGGTGATGCAGAGAAAATAAAAAACCCGAGTAAAATTAGAGAAGGCAGGATAAATACTCCGTGCGACATAAGAAAGAACGCAAAAAAAACGGGCGATAGCAGGGTAGTTAGCAGGAGCATCCATTTTCGCCCTATAAAATCGGACAATACCCCCGATGCAAATGTGCCGGCTGCACCGGCAAATTCCAGTACGGAGAGGGATATACCTGCAAGCCACAGGCTGTTTCCTC
>QNBI01000444.1 GCA_003641675.1 Spirochaetota bacterium
AATTATCTTCAAGGCTGGGTCCTGCACCGACTATAAGTATGGGTTTTTTTATAGAAAGAGATGAAACATCTCTGCATTTATAAATGTACTGCAGATTATCTATTATATTTTTAATCCAGAGGGAGTTCATATTTATCAAAGTAATTCTGTTCTGCCAGTAATGCTCTATTGTTTCTTCCAGAGCTTTTTCGATGGAATCATAAGCTTCGCGGTAAAGCTGATATCCGCGGGAGAGATAAATTGTCTGAATACGCCTTATGGAGTTAAACTTTAGCCCTTTAAAATAATTTACAGCGGCGGCAGGATCGCTAGTCCTTATTATAGAGAGTCTGTTATCCGCTGATATTTCTCTACTGCCGTATTCAATAAAAAGCTTCATTAACTGTTCATCTGCCTCTACGCAGAATATATGCGTTCCCGGAGGAATGTTCTTAAGCAGTTTATTAACACCGTATCCCAGAACCGGAGAAGGGATAAAGACAAGAGTATCTGCTTTTATGTCTATTCTTTCGATTCTTTTTAATACAGAGCCTTCAGGATCGATTGTTGAGTATAGAAAAATGTCCCCGTACTGTACATTTTGTCCTCTGCCTGTTTTTTTTAACAGAGGAATATTACTGTACATGTTAAGATTTAGGCGCTATATATTTGTAAAAGGTTTCATTAAAATGGTCAATGAGTTTTTTGGGGTCTGTTAAATATGTCTGTAAATCTGTCTCATTTGTATTTCGGACATAGTAGTCATAGTATATGTCCAATATCTGGTTCTCCGAGTCGTCTGTCTTTTTTTCCCCGGATAATTCCAGAACAAGAACCTGATCGTCCAGCAGAACGGGTTTTGAGATTTGCCCCTTTTTTAATGAAAAGGCTGTTGTAAAAAATTCTTTGCTGTAATTTGCAGTTGTTAATGATGGTTTGCCGCCTTTTGCGCTGACAGGTTTGTATGAAAATATATTTTGATAGTTAAGGGGAAAGTACTCTGTCATAAAGGGCATTACATTTAAGGTGCCGCAGGCATCCATGAAGCTTGATTTATCTGCTGTTTTTACAAATTTATCAGCCAGGGTTGTAAAGTAATCTTCCACTTTTCCTCTTTCGTACCGCATTATATATTTACGCACCGTATCTAACGTGTCTTTATTCTTGAAATTCGGCTGAATTGCAGGGGAATTGCAGCGGAAAACCATCCAGCCGAATTTTCCTTTAATAACATTACTTATCTGTCCTTCTTTCATATTAAAGACAGTGTTTATGCCTTTTTCCGAGTTGAAATCGTCCTTAAGCTGATAAAAATACTGCCATCCCATGTCCCCGCCCTTTGTTGCATAGCTGTCTTTAGAGTAGGTTTTAGCGAGTTCTTCAAAACTGCTCACCTTGTTATTCAGTTTGTTTTTTATTTCCAGAGCGTCGGATTCTTTAGATTTTATTAATATTCTACTTATTTTAATTTTTTTAAAGAGGGAGTTATTCTTTTCTCCGTATGATTCTACTTCATTGTCCGGATACTGCGTAAATGGGAATGTTACAAAATTAAAACTCCTTTCGGGATTAGCCATACTCTTGAAAAAGGTTTTTTCAGGTTTGCCCGAGTGAAGGAAACCAAGAAAATCGGTCATGTACTGGTCCTGCAGAAGCTGTTCCCTGAAATACTTTCTGGTTTCGAACTTTTCGGAATTGGGTGTATCCTTGTATTTTTCCTCGCTGAATTTGCCATTAATAGTGTACGGCCCCGATTTAATTATAGCTTTATCAACCCTGTCTTCCGATACCCAGATTCCGCTCTTTGCTGTTTCTATGAGAATTGCAGTATGCAGAACGGTTCTGTCAAATGCACCCCGCCATACCTTGTAAGTCTGGACCTGAATAGAGTCGGATTCACCGCCCTGCCTAATCTGTTCGCCTATCTGTACCCGTTGTTTTGCAAAATAATTACCCGGAGTATATACAATGTCCTTTCCCTCATAGCTTCCAAAGACAAGTCTCCCGCTTCTTCCTATTTTAGATGCAACGGGGAGGCCTACGAAGGTGACTACAACCAGAATAAGAATTCCTATCGTAAAAGCGTATAGAAATGGATGCATATCTTTCTTTTTTCCTGCTGAAGTTTCATTTTTCTTTTTTTGAGTTCTTCTCACATTTCTTGACGGCATAATATTTCCTTATCTGCTTAAAATTAATGTTTTGTTGAAATTGTACATTAGCACCAAATATTCTTAATGTCAATGTTTATTAAAGGGCAATACCCTTGACATTTACAGGGTACTTGTATATATTACTCCTACAAAACGGGGGCGTGGCGAAGCTGGTTATCGCGCCGGCCTGTCAAGCCGGAAGCCGCGGGTTCAAGTCCCGTCGCTCCCGTATATCCCCCTTAAGTAAGGGGATTTTTTTTCGGGCTGTAGCGCAGGGGCTAGCGCGCTCGGTTCGGGACCGAGAGGTCGGCGGTTCAAATCCGCCCAGCCCGAGATTCTTCTGTTTTAGTTTATAGCCTTCCATTCCGAATATTCAGTTAGAAACACTTAAGATGAACAGATTAATCCTATTACTATTACTAATTTTAATAATCCATTTAAACGCTTTTACAGAGGTTAATGAGCATAAACTGGAGAAGGGTGAAACCCTTTACAGGGTATCAAAAAAATATAATGTACCTCTGGACATCCTTGTGAAGGTAAACAGGATAAAGGACGTTACTAAACTCAAGGTCGGATCAAAAATTATAATTCCGGAGACCTACACTATAAAAAAAGGAGAGACTGTTTATGGAATAGCCAGGGCAT
>QNBI01000445.1 GCA_003641675.1 Spirochaetota bacterium
CCGAATTTTATTAGAATGAGCGAAAAAACACGGTTTCAACCTGTAGTTATACGAAAGGCACAAATTTCAGATGCCCTTGAGGCCTTTAAAGAAATATTTAATACCGTTTATGAGTATGTGGAGAGAAGAAACAAAGGTGAGAGGTTTAAAGAAATCGTACAAGTAGGTCATGAAAATAAAAATAAATAACAGGAGTAAAAACATGATTATTGCTTTTTCAAGCGAGGAAGATAAGGGACTGGAAAGCATTATGAGCCACCATTTCGGAAGGTGTCCCTTCTATGTATTTGTCAGTATAGATGAGGATAATACTGTAACTAATGTAACAGATGAACCCAACCCATTTGCCAACGGACATGAGCCCGGCCTGGTACCTAAATATATAGCCGACAAAGGCGTAAATATAATGATTTCCGGCGGCATGGGGCCCAGGGCTATTGATTTTTTTAACCAGTTCGGTGTAACGGTTGTAACCGCTGCAAGTGGAAAAGTAAAGGATGCTCTTAATGCTTATCTCAGCGGACAATTAAAAGGTTACGAACCCTGCAATGAGGGGGGAAACGGTTCCGACGACTGCGGGCAGAAAAGCAAGCAAAAAGGCGGCATAGGCATGGGACATATAGAAAACTAAAGGGAAATGGATGTCATGTCTTTTAACCGAAATACTACATATCCCATAAATGCTGGTAAAAAATATGCCCGGATTTAAAAGAAACTTTTTGGGGTCGGGCTTTTATAAATTCGATCCCAGAGTAAATTTCTTCCATGCACTGGGATGCAGTACAAGACTCTCCATTCTTAAAGCGTTAAAAGAAAAAGACAGAACTGTTAATGAAATAGCGGCCTTATTAAATGTGGATAAATCCGTTTCATCAAGACATCTTAAAATTCTACGGTATACCGGTATTATAAATGCACGGAAAGAAGGGCTTAATGTATACTATACAATTACAAACGATAAGATATTTAAGATTATAGACCTTGTGACGGAACTGCTTAAAGAAATTACAGAGATGAAACAGGAAAGCCTTAAGGAGTAATGGCACAGTACAGATAGGGAATGAATTCTCTCGATGTAGTTCTTAAATTTTCCTCATTAAAAGAGCTTTTTAACCTTCGGCCTAATTTCCCTGCTTCTTCCAAATATTCTTTATAAATACTTTTTAAAGCTTCCCCATCCATACGTTCTTTTTTCTTTCCTTCAGTATAAATGCTACTTTGAAAAACATCCAAAGCCTCGTCCACTCCAAACCTGCCGTTGTCTACCCACAAATCCCTCATTTTTTCTGCTCTGGACCAGCTTCCGGTTTTAATATTAAACGCATAAAGACCCAGAAAATATTTTCCGTACGCCGAAACAAAATCTATTGCGTTCATTAAAAAATTTACTTCTTCATCTGTCATAAGGTAATGGAAATTTACCCTGGCCCAGCCGGGTTTTACACCCATGTTGCCTCTGTCGATAATTTCTTTGTAAATCTCCATCGATTTATCCCTGTCGATATTTAGAAGTCTGTGGCCGTAGGGTCCTGCACAGGCACAGCCGGCCCTCCCCTGAATACCAAACAGGTCATTAAGCAATTTTATAACAAATCTGGGATGGAGGTAAGAACGCCCGTCTTTTATGTTGAAAGAAAATATTGCTATCCGTTTTTCCGGATCGGGATTCCCAAGAATTTCAACTTGTGGAATACCAGAAAAATGGTCAAAAACTTTCCGGATTAAACTGTTTTCCCGTTCTTTTATATCTTCAATGCCCAGTTTATCCTTTATTTCCATTGCAAGAGCTGCACGCAGAGTCTGCAGTATTGGCGGTGTACCAGGTTTTTCTCTAACTTCAATAGCATTGCTGTACTTCGTAAGGTCATAATTTACAAAATCCACCGTTCCTCCCCCTGAATACGAGGGCGGAAGCTCCGAATGATACAGCTGTTTACGGAATACAAGAACACCGCAGCTTCCGGGGCCTCCCAGGAATTTATGCGGGGAGTAAAATACCGCATCAAAATATGACTTCTTATCCCTGTTTACATCTATTTTAACATAGGGTGCGGAAGCGGCAAAATCAAAAAAGGCATAAGCCCCGTTTTCGTGGAGGATTCCTGCAACATCGTATACAGGCGTAACTATACCTGTAACATTCGAGGCAGCGGAAAACGAGCCTATTTTTACTCTTTCCTTGTATTTTTTATCCGAAACTTTTTTATACAGGTCATCCAGGTCTATCTCTCCCGTTTTCGACAGATGTATCTCTACAACTTCTGTAAAACATTCCCGCCAGGTAATTTCATTGGAATGATGCTCATATGGCCCGACAAAAGCGACAGGACGGTGTGCCATATAAAACTCGTAAAACTCATCAGCATCTTTTCCATTAAAATAGCCTCTATAGATCTCTTCTAACCTTTTTCGGGTAGCAGGAGGAATATACACTCCCAGAATTTCCTGCAGCCTGTTTATTGCCCCGGTAGAACCGGAACCCACTTCAATTATCTTGTAATCTTCATTTGCATGCACATGTTCCTTTATTATATGCTCCGCCCTATGGAGTCTCTGAGTCATAACCTCGCCGGTTGTATCGTCGTCTGTATGAGTATTGGCATACTCTTCCATAACGTAGTGCATGTAGTGTTCGACAAAATCGAGCCCACGGCCAGAGGCGGTATAATCCGCATATGTCACAATCCGTTCACCGAAGGGAGTTCTTATCAACTTATTCCTTCCGATAATATTGCTTCTTACAAATTGCCAGAAATCCGTATCCTTAACCGCCATAGAAA
>QNBI01000446.1 GCA_003641675.1 Spirochaetota bacterium
CTTTTCTTTTGGTACGACCACAACTGCATTTTAAGTTTTTCCATAGCTTTACTCAACATACCACCTCCTTTCTTTCTTTTCTTCTATCTCCCCAACTATACTTATACTAAAACTGTCTAAATCTAACTCGTATATCTTACACGGTATTGGTTTATGGTAATAGAATGGCGGGAATATATCTCGTTCTTTAACAAAATGGAATAATGGGAATAACCTGGATATACGTGTTGCTCCAAATACTAAATTACCGTATTTTATCATGTTGAAGCTTGGTGTGTTTCTAAAGTAATACAGTTTACCGTCTTGGATAGAGTGTAGCACCACTGAGTATGTTCCATTAGCTTTCTTCATGACTTGCTGGATGGCTTCAACTATGTCACCATGTTCTTTAAGTTTTTCGGTGATACGCTTAAATAACACGTAACTATCTGCTACTTTGTAATTGCCCATATTACTTATTACTCCGTTATGTATACCTCTTAGTACTACTTCTCTACCTATCTTGAAAGTAAAAGGGTGAGTGTTTTCATAGCAGACTGTACTGGTTGCATACCTAACATGGAAGGCAAAGAATTTAGATGGCTGATATCTTTTGAGTACCTTACTGATATGATGTTTCTGGAACATAACTGGTTCTTTGGTTGAACCTGTTTCCCACATAGCGCCATAACCATGCGGGTTTGACTGTGGAGCACCAGATTCAACTATAGTTTCCAGGAAGTCCCTTATGAACTTTTTATCGAGTTCTTCTTTACCAAAAACGAAAAATATCTCGCACATTTAAATCACCTCACACTACCAATTCAACTATTTTTACTTCTTCCGCTTTACTGCTTTCAGCGACTTTTTGACTAAATACTTGTCGGTCATTAAATTCCCTAAGCAGTTCAACTACCAATTTCAAGAATTTTTTGAACAGTTTAAGGTTTGTTGTTGACGGGAATGCTCGGAACTCAATAGTTCTATGTCTCTGGTATGCTGGTCTGTAGTTTATAGCTCTGTATCTGTCATCTGTAACTTTTGAGTAAGTGAATTTACAATATCTGTTGTTGAATCTTGACCTTATAAGCACCTTTTCTTCTGCAGTCAACTCATCATCTTCTGCTAATGCTTTAAATCTTCTTTTAAACTCATTCCAAACTTTCCTTTCGTACAGTCTATGAAATGGTACGCTACTGACATGTATGTGTATACCCATACTGGAGTTTACTTCAACATTTTCGAGTGTGCTAAGTGCCTTTTTGTAGTCATTAACTATCTGGGTTAAATCTCCCAAGGATTCAACTTTGTAAACTTTCGACCTTAGTTCTATGGGATGGTACCTTGTCCTTATGCTTGCGTCGTATGTTCTTGACCAACCCATTTCTCTCAGTACTCTATCCGTCCTTTCTGTAGTACGACCACCAAGTTCTATCTCTACCCCTATCCTCATTCTATCACCCTCAGTTCACTTTCTACTTTCACTGGTCTGATGTACTCAATCCACAATTTTCTGACTTGTTCGTTGAACCGCTTTACTGCTTCTACTATCGCCTCCTTTGAAATTAATGCTTTGTACCGTACTTTCCACTTATTACCGTTAGCTGCCGCCAGTAGTAAAATGGTAATGTTTAATCTGTACTGGTTATTACTCCAACCAATTATGTAGTCACCTCTGTAGAATCCTAAATCTTGTGGTAAGTCAATTGAAACTATCTTGTCAGTTTGTTTAGCATCCCAGTTATTTATGTGGTAAGGGTTCACTGGTACCAATCTACCATGTACCCTCAGCCACTCTGCTAACTCATTTGCTACTTCTATCTCAATATAAGTATACCGCTCTCTCGTGACTTTTATCTTTACTAACGATTTAGTATCACTTTCTGTGATAACTGGTCTTATAACTGACTGCTGTCGGGACTCAACTTGAATCCCTAATCTTTGAAGTCCATCTTGAGTGACAACAAACCATCCACCTTGTTTGATTATACTTGGTTTCTCGCCAGTCATCAGCGCTCCAACCCTTGCGGGATGAAAAGCTGGGCACTGCCTCAGTTGCTCTATTGTGACTCTACCTCCATTCTCAACTATATACCTAACGAGTTCTCTACTTTTTTCATTCACTTTTCATCCCTCCTCCTTTTCTCTTCTCAATTAACAATCACTTTATACATTTATAAATTTTTTGGTTCAAATCATAACTTGTATAAACTAGTACCTCTTTTCTATGTAGTTTTTGATTTCTTTGAGGCTTCTACCAATTTCTAACTGTTTCAGTATAGTGTAACATTGCATCTCTAAATCTTCTTCACAATACACTTCTAATTTTATTTTCATCTTCTCACTCCGTCTCTATAGTGAAGTAGCTGGGCATGTATTTGTCGTTGACTTTGTAGCCAGCCTTTCTGGCGTTTTCCATTATCTCCTTAGCTTCTTCGAGAGATACTAAACCCATTAAAATTCCATCTTTCCAGTATTGCACTTTCATTTACGCCACCACCTCAGAAATCATCCTCTAACTCTACAAGCTCGAGGAAGTCAGGTATAGGTATTTCTGTCTCTCTGCTGGAACTGTGGTTCCAGCAGTAGACTGTAAGGATAATGGCATTGTCGAGGGATGAAACAGTTGCCTCTATTATTTCGTCTTCATCTAATACCTCTCCACATTTCTTACATTTTAGTTTTATCATTCATTCACCTCCTTATAGCTTCCGTTTTCCGTAGGAATGTCTATACCAGGAAGGTTTACCTTTAACAAGAATAGGTCTTTTAGCAAAAGTTACCCATGTTCCATC
>QNBI01000447.1 GCA_003641675.1 Spirochaetota bacterium
TAAGGGAAGTTTAATAGCTTTAATAGACAACAGGAAAATACTTGTCCAGAGACAGGCGGCTCTTTCCGCCCTTGCAGCTGCCCGCAAGTCTGTAAAAGAGGAGCTTCTTAACTTAAGAGCTGCCTACAACCAGGCAAAGATAAACTATGAACAATCTCTAAGGGAGCTTAACAGCACAGAGGAGCTGTATAAAATCCAGTCCGCAAGCAATGACCAGCTTTCCTCAGTAAAGGACAAATTTAGACTTGCAAAAGGAACCTTTCTGTCGGCGCGTCAGCGTCTTAATTTAAGGGAGGGGAGAAAATTAAATGATCCAAGGGAAACTGCGGCTAAAGACGATTCTGAGATAATTGAGAACTCGGTGGAAGTTGAGCATGCTAAGGCAAATCTTGATGAAATTGATAACGACCTTAATAACTGCAGGATTAAAAGCCCGATTAAGGGAATAATCACTCGTATTGCTGTTGAAAAGGGTTCGGTTGTGGCTCCCGGAACTGTAATTGCAGAGGTGCAGGATAAAAAACAGCTTGAGGTTGTTGTTAACATAGACGAAGTTGATATCGGTTATGTAAAGACCGGTCAGAAAGTAAGAATTGAGTCGGACACATTTATTGATTCCACCTTGAACGGCAGAGTTTCCTATATTGCCCCTATCATAGTACAGAAGGGAGATTCAAGAACCTGTCAGGTTAAAATAGATATAGATGATCCTGAAAATCTTGCAAAAATCGGGGCAAGCTGCTCTATCTATATTACAGTTGAAAGAAAAGATAATGTTCCTGCAATCGGGATAGACGAGTATCTTCTTGAAAAGGATAAAAAATATGCCTTTAAGCTCACAAAGATCGGTAAAGAAAGTAAACTTTACAAGGTTAAAAAAACGGAAATAAAAACTGGAATAATCGGAATAGAGAAAATAGAGGTTGTTTCCGGATTAAAAAAGGGGGATAAAATAGCTGTGGGTAATCTTAAATCCTTATCCGACGGCCAGATTGTAGCAGTAAAAGAATGATTAAGCTCCGTAATATAAAAAAAATATATAGAATGGGTATGGTGGAAGTAACTGCCCTTAGTGATATTAATCTTGATGTTGAGGCACATGAGTTTGTCTGTGTTATGGGGGCAAGCGGCTCGGGTAAATCTACGCTTATGAATATAATAGGCTGCCTTGACAGACCTACGGAAGGAACATACCTGCTGGACGGAAGCGATGTTTCCACACTCAACGACGCAGAACTCGCAGCTATAAGAAATAAAAAGGTAGGTTTTGTTTTCCAGACCTTTAACCTTCTTCCCCGTATATCCGCCCTAAGAAATGTGGAACTGCCCCTTGTATATTCTAAAGTAAAAGAGAATCAGAGAAAGATGCTTGCCATGGAAGCGTTAAAAAAGGTGGATTTAGGCGACAGAGCTAAACATAAACCGAATGAACTTTCCGGCGGACAGCGCCAGCGCGTCGCAATTGCCAGGGCGCTGGTTAATAATCCGAGTATTATTTTTGCAGATGAACCTACAGGGAATTTGGACTCCCGCACAGGCCTTTCCATAATAGCAATTTTCCAGAAACTTCACAGCATGGGTGCAACAATTATTATGGTAACCCATGAAATGGATATAGCTCTCCATGCAGACAGGATAATCTATCTAAAAGACGGCAAAATAACAGGGGATGAAAAAATCATAAAGCCGAAAAATGCGGAATTGGAGCTTTTAAGTGTAGCAGACATGGATAAGGATGAGCTTGCCGATGCCATATCAAAACATGAGAAGTAAAAAATGCAGATAGGCGAAGGAATACGGCAGACATTTGATGTAATCCGGGCAAATAAGATGCGTTCCTTTTTAACAATGTTAGGAATAAATTTCGGCGTAGGAAGTTTAATAGCAATTTCAATTGTCGGGCTTGCCTTTAGAACTTCTGTTACAGAGGAGATGGGCAAATACGGCTCCCAGCTTATATGGGTGCAGCCGAACCACAATGTATATGTAAGCGGTGAAAAAAGGACTCTTTTAAATTCCGATGACATTAATTTTTTCAACAAATTCCTGCCTGGGTTAGAATACCGTTCATCTATTCTGAATCTCGGCACAAATGTAAGATACAGAGACAAGACAGAACATGTACAAATATACGGTGTAGGGCCGGACTACTTTAATATATTTTCTGTTGGAATAAAAGAGGGAAGAATCTTTACAGATGAGGATATAAAAATACACAGGCATGTCTGTATTGTAAGACCCGATATAGCAGAAAGCCTTTTCGGCAGTGAAAATCCACTTCTTAAAAAAGTTACTGTATTCAACAAAAAGTACACTGTAATAGGATTAACAGAAAAACTGGAAAGAGGGTTTTTTAACGACGGTTCTGATAATAGCACCGTCTTTGTTCCAATTCCATTTACAGCAAAAAGGGTATGGGGAACCGGGAGTATAAAATACTGGGTTTATCTAATGAAATTCAGCACACTGGAAAATACTGACAGGGCAATAAACAGAATAGACAGCTATTTAACAAACAAATACGGCCTCTTACGCCATGAAAAACGTTTTAAGATTAGAAAGATGGATTCGTACATTCAGATTACAGACAGGGTTTTAAACATAATAAGCACCCTCATCCTGGTTATTGCAGCCATCTCTTTAGTTGTGGGAGGCCTCGGCATAATGAACATTATGCTTGTAACAGTGACAGAAAGAACGAGAGAAATCGGCATAAGAATGGCAGTCGGTGCAAGAAGCTCCGATATACTCACACAGTTTATTATA
>QNBI01000448.1 GCA_003641675.1 Spirochaetota bacterium
CTCACCTTCCAGTTTATAACGCCTCTTGGCTAAAGACGGTTCAAAGATATTTTCCTGATACGTACCTCCATAGGCGCGCAGGCTTAAACCGAGAACCTTCTCGTCTCCTATACCTATCCATGTTGAACCTGTGAGACTTGCTCCACCCATAACTATGCCAACAGGTGTATAGTAGTTATAATCTTCCGGCTTTAATGAGTTCTGTATTGTAAAATTGCCGGCAAGAGAAATAAGCGAATACGGATTTCCACCTTTAAAGAGATTTATGTACATTTCCTGAACTCCGGTATAGATATTGTTCCCGTCGCTTAAAATATCGGCTTTCCCGTATGTTCTAAAGGATGTATCTCGTATAATCGGCACATCCAGCGAGGATAGTGAAAGAGACACATTTAGGTCGCCGGAGTTGTCCAGGATATTGTCCCTTGTAGGCGCAAATGTTTCCGGATAGCGTCCGTACCTGTAGTTCCCTGTGAGGTAGAGGAATTTCCCTAAGCCTAAGGAGGCCCCCGCCCCGAAGAACGGCTCTACGGTATAGGAGCCGAAAGAATCTGCCTCGGAAACATGGGGGGCGGATATGTTCTGCTGTTCTCTGTAGTACAGCTCATTGGATAGCAGAGTAGCGCCTGCAATAGGGGTAAGCTTTAAATTCATAAAAAAGAGATTTAAGGGTATTCCTACAGATACTTCATGTGTTTGGTAGGATGAATGGTTTTCATAGTACACAGTTGTGCCGGAGGTATCATCCCCGAAGGATCTTAATATTCGAATATTGTCCGTGTCATAGGAGAGATTAAATCCTAAAAGGCTGTTAATTAGTCCTTTGTAAGAGGCTGCTGCATGCCATTGAATCCGTGAAGGATCCGCAAGATAGTAGCTGGAAAAATCAACGGCATCTGCATGTTGCCGTGCAAGGCTGTTGTAAAGAGATGCAGTATTCTCATATAGAGGATCTATTTTGTATACCCGCTTATAGTACTGCATAGCCTTGCTCCAATTGTTGTTCCACTGATAAACGGTACCGATTCTGTAAATTGCGCTTATATTATTGGGTTCTATAGCCAGAACATGCTTAAATTGTTTTATGGCATCATCCAGTTTTTTCTTGTTTAAATAGAAATCGCCGAGTTCGTTTCTTGTTAGGTATGTTTTTTCCTCGTAATCGTAGAACATTCTGATCATGCGTCTGTACAGGAGGTGATGAAGCAGTTTTAATTGATTTTCTATACCCCTCCGCCCTTTTTGAGCGTTCTTTACCAACTCAAGGAGGGCCTGCTTTGTCTGTGAAACATCTGTAGAAGGATCATCGCTTAATGTTGTTTCACCGACCGGTTCTTCTTTTAACGATATAACTAGATTCTGAAGGTCAAGGAAATAAGGAACCAGGCTGGAGACCTGAGGTTCCGGATTTTCTATTAAATCTTTTGCTTTATCTGTTTTCCCTTCCCATAAAAGTGTTTCCAGAAGGGCATACTGATATTCAGGGTTCTCAGGAGATTTCTGTTTAAGCTCTGTAAAGATTGTCTCCGATGTTTTATACCTTCTCTCTATCTGGCTAATTTTGCCTGTAATAAAGCTCGATAAGCTTAAACCTTTTGCGGAATCGCTCTGCATTTCATTTAAGAATTCTGTTCTGTTCCATCTCCATCGGTTTGCCTTAATAAGTCTTGAAAATATTTCCTCTGCCTTTTTATCCTTTTCTTTTATTGATTTAATATCGGAACCTATACTCTTATAGTCCGATAGCGCAGTTTTTGTTTTTTCAATAAAACCGGCGGCTCCCGCTAAAGTTTCCGATAATTTATCTTTTGCTTTCTGTAAGACATCGTAGGGATCTTCACCTTCCGGCTGGGGTAATTCAGTCCCCTTTGCCTTTGCTTTCTCTACTTTTTTCTGGAACTTGTTATATTCGTTTAGAGCTTTGTTATAGCCGCTGAAAGCCTCAGTAATATCCTTACTCCTGCTGTTTACCGCTGCATTCAGTTTGGTAAAATAATCTTTATATATGTAACTTGTATCTATGAGCTTAAGAAGGGGAAAGGAGTTTTTTTCTAAAGAGGTAAGTTCCCTAAAAGCATGGTTGGCAAGGATGTTTAGGTATTCGTTAATAGCCTTTTCTTTAAAGCCGTTCCAGAAATAGGTCTGTGCGAGCATTGCCCGAAGGGCAAGGTTATCGGGTTGCTCTTTAAGTTTATTCTCATACTCTGCAATTACCCTGTCTTTTAAACTCTGCTTAACTTTGTATATAGAAAGGTACCTGGTAAGTTGTTCTGATTTGTTAAATGTTTCCTGAATAAGTTTATCTACCGCTTCGGCGTCCTGTTTTTTTCCCGTTTTTAAGTATGTATCCTCTAAGAGAAGATACGATTCCAGATCCGCCGGTGAAATTTGAATTGCTCTCCTGTACAGTGGAACTGCGCGCTCCGGATATCCGTTTATTATAAATATTTTTGCAAGCTTTTTTAGAAGCGAAATATCATTTGCTGAAATTTTTTCTGTTTGCTTAAAGGAATTTTCAGCTTCTGCAGTTCTGTTTGCCCATAGGTATGTTAATCCGAGATTTACAAGCAGATTAAGGTTATTTTTGTAGTATTTTAGCCCGTCATTGTAAAAGTTGATAGATTCTTTATACCGTCCTGTCCATGCAGCTACTTTGCCCGCTTCTATCCAGAGATCAAGCTGTTTGGGGTTTTTCTTTAAAAGATTCCTGTACTGCTTTAAACCTATGGATATATCACCTTTCCATATTCTGTTCTTTGCAATTA
>QNBI01000449.1 GCA_003641675.1 Spirochaetota bacterium
AGACCTTGGAGAAGTTATGGCTCTTGCAGTAGAGGATGAATATCAGGGTATGGGTATCGGCGGAGAGATAGTCCGCGAGTTGCTTAAAAAGGCAAAACAGCTTAAAGTTCCGGAGGTTATTACACTTACATATCAGATTGAATTCTTTAAAAACTTAGGTTTTTCCGTAACGGAGAAGGATAATTTCCCAAAACGCGTATGGCGGATATGCCTGGACTGTCCAAAGCTGGAAAATTGTGATGAAACCGCACTGCATATTATTTTAAAAGAATAAATTGACTTTATTTGGTTTAATTGGTTTAATTTTTATATATGAAAGAGAACCGTGATTACCATCGTATAGAAAAACATGCGAATCGCCATAATAAAAAATCGGCAGAGACTTCTATAATATCGGGAGCTGTTTTTACGCTTGCTTTTGGAATTGTCTGGTTCACCACTAAAGAGTGGTTTTGGGTATTCCCTACATTGTTTGCAGGCCTGCTTCCTGCAGTTAAGGGGCTGCAGAGGTTTATCAGTGAAAGAGCAGGCAGGAATAAGGTGCCGGATGAAGCTGTAGCGGAAAAGGTTGTCTTAAGACTCGCTAAAGATCAAAATGGAATAATTACACCTGCCATGATCGCTATTAGTACAGAGCTTACAATAGAACAGGCGGAAAAAATGCTGGAAAAACTGGCAGGGAAAGGCTATGCGTCCATGCAGGTTACAGAGGACGGAAGAGTCCAGTATGAATTTCCTGAGTTCATTCGGGGTATAGATAATTGACAATTTAAGGCATCACGTGATACATTCTGTTTTTAACGGGCTGTAGCGCAGTTGGTTAGCGTACACGTCTGGGGGGCGTGGGGTCGGCGGTTCAAATCCGCCCAGCCCGATTTCTTTTTGTTAAGATTCATGTATATACACGTTCTCCCCTGTCATTTTTTAGTTACCCATAAGCCTGCGCTCACCGGAAAGTTTTCTCTTTTCGGTAAGGTCCTGAGTTACTTCCAGAGTGCCTATATAGTTTTTGTCTTTGTCCCTTACTGCGAAGTATTCAATATGGATGAATTTTCCCTTTAAGTTTAGCCAGAAAGCCTCGCTGTCTTTTTTACCCGAATGAAAATCGGCAAGTATTTTTTCCACAACATGTACGCTGGAAGGCGGATGGCACATTTGAACCTTTCTTCCGAGAATAGATCTGTTCCTGTCGAAAATCCTTTCTTTTCCTTGGGTAAAATACAGTACTTTATCGTCCTTATCTACAAATGTTATGTCAAAGGGAAGAGTATTTAAAACAGAGATTAACTCTTCAACTGTAAATGTTCCTGAGGGTAGCCTGATTTTACCTCCCTGCAGTTCAAGTTCCTCTTGTTCCTCTATCCCGGGAGGTTTCCACTCTTGCTTAGGGTCGTAGAGACAAAATCCGATTTCGGGGCTTTCAAGATATATGGAATACCACTCGCTGTCGTTTAGTTTATCCATGGAAGTCGGGAAAAGGATCTGCTCTTCCTTATAGATCATTTCCTCCACAGCATCTATGGTTTTTAGAATAGTGCTGCTCAAAGCCTCTTCAACCTGTTCTGCAGTAAGATTTTCCTGCCTCTGCAGGCTCTTTACTGTAGTGTTTGCCGCTTTCAGCAGTGCTCTCGTTTCATCATGTTTGCCCCACATAACAGTCGGGGGACCGGTAATGCCTTTTTTCTCCAGATATGGAAACAGCAGGTTCTCTTTACGCCTGTAATGTTTATCTACGTCGAATAAACTGTTAAGCATAAGCCTCAATTCCTTTAAGAGTAACGGTAATTCGGCCTCTTTAGCCGCCGTGCCGATATCATTAATAAGATTGCGCATTCTTCCTGTAAGAACGGCAAGTTCCGAATTTTCTTTCTTAAAAGTGTCTATAGGATGTCCTTCCACGGCAGATTTAGCACCCTTTAGGTCTATAATGCCCTTCAAAGCCTTACCGTGAATATCGCAGAGTTTAAGTACTTCCTCTGTTGGCAAGCCTTCCCGAATGAGTTCCTGTTCTACCCCTACGACCAGGCCATAGGGAACTTCACCTAATAATTTTGTAAGCTCATTCTGAACTGTTTCGGGAGCTTTCCCTTTGTGCAGATGGAGAATCATATCTTTTAGAAGTTTTCGTTTTTTGGACATATCTGTAATTAGTTCACTCATGAATAATATCCTCTCTTTAAATTAAGTAATATTAATACATTACAAATATAATAAGCTAATTATATGATGTCAAATTAAAAATGATATTTTAGCTAATAAATTACCTGAGCGATTATGCCTTAGTCTTTAGTGTGTTGTGAGGGGTATATGATTTCTACACGTCTGTTAAGGTCCTGCTTACGCGGATTTCGTGTTACCGGGTGCTTCCCGCCATACCCTGCAACCCGGGGTTCTGCCGAAGGGTTCCAACCGTTTTTCTTTAAGAAATTTAGTGTGTTAACGGCTCTCTGCAGCGAGAGTTCCGTTCTTCCCTTTTCCGTACCGAAAAGTGCACAATGACCTTTTATATTAGCTTTTAATTCTTTGACACTGTTAAGCAGAGGGATAAGAGCCTTTAATTTTTTCTTTGCTTCAGGATTTAAAAGAGAGCTATTGGGAGTAAAATATATAATTTGAGGCTTTAATAGCGGTGCAGGGAGTTTAGTTTTATCCGGGTTTGCCGCCACTGATTTCGTAAGAGTCTGCTCTGCCGGTGACGTTTGAGCATGTGATTTCAGCAGCGGCCCGTCCTGTGCTGCCTGCTTTGGAAT
>QNBI01000450.1 GCA_003641675.1 Spirochaetota bacterium
ATTGTTACAATATTAATTCCTACCCGTCAGGATGAAATTCTGGTTTTTATCGATCAGTTTCTTAAAAATTCAAAAACAATGGGTATTATAGGACTTCTGCTTTTTACAGTAACTTCAATAATGCTTTTAGACAGAATAAGTGAAAGTTTTAATTCTATATGGGGCAGTAAAAACAACAGAAATTTTATTGCTAAGTTTACTTCCTATACTTCGGTAATTGTATTTGGAACAATTTTTATAGGCGCCAGTTTTACCTTAACTGCTCCCATTAGAAGATTTTTAGAAAACCTTCCAAATATACAGTTTATTATTAGATGGCTGGTTGTTCTCTCCCCTTCTATTTTTATATTTTTAACCTTCTTCCTTATGATTACAGCAATTCCTGCCGGCAGGGTAAAATTTAAAAGCAGCTTTATTGGAGCACTTACTGGAACTATACTATGGTACATGGCAAGAAAAGGCTTTACCTACGGTACGGGTTATGCAATTAACATGTCCAAATTATACGGATCTCTGGCAGTTATACCAATATTTCTTTTTTGGCTGTATTTAATCTGGATTATCATTTTTCTGGCACTGGAAATAACATACGTACACCAGAATAATTTTAAGTTACAAACTGATATTAAAAATAAGACTCTAAGTCCTAAAGAATATATAGAAACCGGTCTTATTGTATTTTATAAAATTGCAGCGAGCTTTGATTCGGGAGGAGAATACTATTCTACAGCCAGTATTTCATTTGAACTTGAAATTTCTGAAAGTGTAATCAGTGAAATAGTAGAAAGTTTCACAAAAACAGGATTATTATATGAACCGGATCAGCATAACAGCAAACTTCTTCCGGCACGCAGTTTAAATAAAATTTTTGTAAAAGATGTATTGCAGGCAACAATAGGAAAAGGTAGTATTTATAATATTGATAATGAAGGCATTAATCTTTTAAATACACTTATAGCAGGTGCTTACAAAAGTATAGAAGCACTAACAGTAGAAGATTTTTTAAAACAGACATAATAGGAGCAAACCATGAAAATAGCATTATTTGGAGCAGGCAGTGCTCAGTTTGGATATGGTACACTGGGAGATATTTTTCAAAGTACAATACTTGCCGGAGCTGAAATTGCACTAATGGATATAAACTCAACATCACTTAAAAAAGTTAAAACTAACGCAGAAGCTTTTATAGAACAGAATAAACTACCCTACACTGTTACGGCGACCACATCCTCAGAAGAAGCTTTACAAAATGCGGATTTTGTTATTATTTCCATTGAAGTCGGCAACAGATTTGAACTTTGGGATATGGATTGGAAAATTCCCCAGGAGTTTGGAATACATCAGGTCTATGGAGAAAATGGCGGTCCCGGTGGAATGTTTCATGCTTTAAGAATAATACCCCCTATACTTGATATATGCTCGGGTATTGATGAAATCTGTCCAAACGCAACAGTTTTCTGCTATTCAAATCCAATGACAGCCATAGTAACTACAGTATTGAGAAAATACCCAAACATGAAGTTTATTGGCATGTGCCA
This sequence comes from Spirochaetota bacterium, assembly GCA_003641675.1. GTDB lineage: Bacteria > Spirochaetota > Spirochaetia > SZUA-6 > SZUA-6 > SZUA-6. The sequence goes on from QNBI01000450.1 coordinate 1,539, forward strand.
TGAAATAGCATCCCTTGAACGATATCTGCCCACCATACTTGAAACAGAGTTCTCCAACTTAAAACTAAGATCTGCAGGGCTGAATCACTTTAGTATTCTTCTTGAGGCTTCCTATATAGATACAGGAAAAGATGCTTACAACGATATACGAACAAGAGCACCGGATTTTTTTAAAAACGAACCCGGATACAGTGATATTCTTGCATATACCAGAGAAACAGGAACCTTACCGGAAACTGAAGGTTCTGTAAAACGTTTTTTAACTGACAATATGGACCAGTATAGAATAAACAGAGATTGGAAAGATAGAACTTTGTTTATGGAGATATTGAACAAATTTAATTATCTGCCTATAACAAGTGACAGTCACCTGGGAGAATATATTGGATGGGCCTGGGAAACTGCAGACTTACAGGGTATTCTGGATTTTTATTCTTTCTACCGATATTCTTTATCAACCAGAAAGCCAATAATCGAATTAAAGCTTCACGAAAGAGTCGTTCCTGTAATGGAAGGAATTATCACTGATTCCGGTTATGAGGAAGTTGCTGTAAATATTCTAAACAAAGGATTTATTCCAGGCCTGCCTGACTGGATTGCAGTGGAAGTTCCGGCAACTATTCATGCCTCGGGTGTACAAGGGATACCTTTTAATAATTACCCAAAGGGTTTTGAGTCTCTTTTAAGAAATTATACGGGTGTATACGATCTTACTGCAGAAGCTGTTCTAACCGGCAAAAAAGAATATATTATTCAGGCTCTTCTCGTAAACCCGGTTGTAAACAACATAAAAAGGCTGGAAGAAATGGTTGATATGATGCTGACTCAACAAAAAGAATGGCTTGGATATATTAAGTAAGCTTATCAATCGCTTTAATTCTTTCTGCAACAGTCGGATGTGAGTAGTGGTAAAAACTATACAAGGGATGAGGTGTTAAATTTGATAAATTTTCCTTACTCATAATAATTAATCCCTCTTTTAAATTTTTACCATATTCTGTATTTTCCGCTGCAAAAGCATCTGCTTCATATTCATGCTTTCTGGACCACATGGTAAAAAGCGGAGTAATAAAAAAAGTAAAGGGTCCGGAGGCAAAAGCTAAAATTACCAGAATCCCGTGATACGAGACTCGTGTAAAACCAAAGGCCTCAAAAAGTGGAAGATAATTCATAAGTAGATTTACAGCATAAAAACCCAGGGTAGTCA
>QNBI01000451.1 GCA_003641675.1 Spirochaetota bacterium
AAGCCCATATTCATGATTGTATTCGTAATGAAGTCCCTCTACCTCTTTCAATATCTGTGGTAAAAAACGAATTGATATCTGGCGCCCCATAACACCGTTTTTATCGACCTCTATTAACACTTCAATAAATTTAAGAAAAAGCCCAAATTGTTTCATATCATGTGTTATCTGGTAAGCGGCGTTCTGCTGAGGTATGGGTATATTCTCTGGAAAACCTGATCTTTCATGGAGATTATATCTTGGCATTACCCTCTGGGCTATTTTTTCCATCATATGCACATTAAGAGACTGAGATAAAGCCTTTACAACGTAACTCTGCAGTCTGGTATTAATTTTCATCTATCCCTTTACCACTCAACCTCTCCGCCAGTATGAAACTTTGTAGTTTTAGTATTTATATCGTATATTTTTGTTTTCTGAATATCGGCGCTGTCACTGTACCCACGTGATTCCCAGTAACCCTTGCAATAATCCTTTACAAACTCTGCCTTTACAATACTTTTTGCACTTTTATATCCCCACAGCTGGGGGAATAATGCCCTTACTGGCCCGCCATATTCCACGGGAAGGGCTTCACCGTTTGCCCGTGTTGCTATAAGAGAATGAGACGCTTTAAGAGCATCCAGAGGAACAACCGTAAAATATTTCTCTCCGTAGGATACAAATTTAACGTACAGAGCCTCCGGTAAAGGTTCTGCTATTTTTAGAAAATTTATACCGGAAATTCCCTCCCACTCAAGTCTCACAGACCATCTGGTAACGGAGGTCAATCTCGCCGATATTTTATCTTTTGATAAATTGTACAGTTCATCTGTGTAGTATGTATGAGAATTACCAACCAGTCCTGATACGCTGAATTTAAAGGACTTATAATTAATTTCCGGCTGACCCTCATCCCAGAATATCGGTATTTTCAAATCGAATAGAGCGGACATTTTAAACTTCCTCCTAAAACCGGGTTTTATGGTATAAGATATTTCACGATAAGGCAACAATGTTTTTTTGCACGCCGTATTGTTGACACAAAGTTACAGCATTGTTATATTTCATCTATTCAACTTAAACGGCGGCGTAGCTCAGATGGTAGAGCAAGCGGCTCATATCCGCTGGGTCAGGGGTTCAAGTCCCTTCGCCGCTATTTTTTTACTTAATTCTTCCAATATCACTTTTTGAGGTAGAAAAACAAATCAATTTTTACTATAAATACCCATGGGATTGTATTTTGACACAAATTTTAAAAGACAGACAGTTTTATAAATTCTGCTCCTACGGATTCCTAAAAAACCTTCGTTTTTTTGATCCTTTTATTGTGCTGTTTTTCCGTGAGATGGGACTCACATTTCTGGAAATTGGTATTTTATTTTCCATCCGTGAAGTATCAACTAATATTCTTGAAATTCCCACAGGCATACTTGCAGATTCCTATGGAAGAAGAAAATCCATGATATTTTCATTTATCTCATATATTGTATCTTTCTTAATTTTTTATTTCTTCCCCACATTTACTTACTATGCTGTCGCCATGATTTTTTTCGCCTCAGGGGAAGCCTTCCGGACAGGTACCCACAAAGCAATGATTCTGCAATATTTAAAGATAAAGGGTATAGAAAACACAAAAGTTGAATATTACGGCAGAACAAGGGGGTGTTCAAAACTCGGTTCTGCGCTTTCGTCGCTAATCGCAGCACTATTGGTATTCTATTCAGGATCCTTTAGAATTGTTTTTATTGCCTCCACAGTTCCGTATATTGCCGAGCTTTTCTTAATGATGTCCTACCCCAAGAGTCTGGATGGTACACGGGAAACAAAATATAAAGGGGTATTTAAGAATGCATTCTATCAAATTAAAATAACTTTAGTTGACTTTATTTCTATTTTTAAAAATAAGAAATCTCTTATCGCACTTTTGAACTCCTCAACATTCGATTCTGTTTTTAAAACGACAAAGGACTATCTGCAGCCAATACTAAAAATATATGCATTGTCTCTGCCTCTTCTAATAGGTTATTCGGAAAATCAGCGGACCGCTGTCTTATCGGGCCTTGTTTTTTTCCTGCTCTATCTCTTAACATCCTTTGCATCCATACATGCGGGTGACTTTTCGCGGAAATTTAAAACTTTACCTAAAGCCCTGAACATTACGTATCTTCTCGGAGGTGTTCTTTTAATATTTGCAGGTTTTTTCTTAAAACTATCCGTTAACTCAGCTGCAATAGTACTCTTTATTTTATTCTATATGCTCCAGAATTCGCGCCGTCCTATAAATATAGGCTATATAAGCGAGCTGATATCCCATAAAATCATGGCAACGGGCCTTTCCGGTGAATCTCAGCTAAAAACCATACTCCTTGCAGTTTTTGCTCCCCTTATCGGCTTTTTCGCAGATCGATACGGGGTAAGCAATGCCTTAATTATATTCGGTATATTTTATTTTGCCATGTTCCCGCTTTTAAAGATAAGCAGGAATTAGACGATTCGTCTTCGTATCTCCGCACTCACGTAATCCAGCAAAGCAACTGTAAAAGCTATAAACCAGACTGCAATTCCGGCTGCACGGTAATCAAGCAACCTGATATACTGGACAAGTATAAAACCTATTCCTCCGCCTCCGACCAGACCGATTACAGTAGACATCCTCACATTTATATCCCACCGGTATATAGTAAACGATACAAATGGCGGTATCATCTGTGGGACAACTGCGTACATTATTGTCTGCAGG
>QNBI01000452.1 GCA_003641675.1 Spirochaetota bacterium
ACTCGGAACCGGCAATTCCATCTATCGGCGAAGAGGTACTTTTAACTGCAAGTTTTGATATCCTTTAATTTTATTTATAATTTTATTTCTCAGATAAAGAGGAAACCTGTTTTAATGTATCTGCATCCATAACAGTTATGAAGCCGTCCTTCGAATTCGCATAGATACTGTTGTTAAAAACAGTAATGTAGCTATCAGGGGCTATTTCTGTTTTGCTCTTTCCCACTAGCTTCAGCGAGTCATTAAATTTACCGAGAAAATAGCTTCCTCCTCTTGATATAACAGCATAAATATATTTTTTAAAATTCAATATATATGTATATGGATATATATTCTCCTTACTGGATTTAGCCATGGTTAATTCGCGGGCATCCAGCAGGATTAGTTTTGCAGCTTTTCTTGAGCTGTCAGCATAAACAGTTAAAAGTACTTTCCCGCCGGAAAACTGCAGATTTTTTTCCGATATGCGAGCACCGGAAGCTTTCTTTGTTATCTTTCCCGATTCCGGGTCTATGATAATAAGGTTCCAGCTTCTGCTGCCTTCCATTAAACTGTCCCCAAGTGTAAGGTAGTATAGAGTGTCGGAAATAGATTTGGCTTGCAGGGCATTCTGGTTTGATACCTGCTGCGTTGTCCCTGTCTCTGCAAGTACTGCAGCCTGGTCCTTCGCGATTTGTTTTCTCTCTGCTTCTATCTCCTTATTCTTCTGCTCTATTACCTTAGATTCACCGGCAACAGCCTCTTGAGTAGTTTCAACCTCTTTTCCCGCAGTTTTAATCTCTTCCTCCAGTTTTTTTACTTTAGCCTCCTTTTTTGCCAGTTCTCCTGCACCTGCCGTACCGCTTTTTTTCTTCTCTTCAAGAGTCCGTTTTTCTTCTGCCAATTTAGCCTCTAAAGCCGCTTTTTCTCTCTTCGCTTTCTTAAGCTCCTCCTGTTTCTTTAAAAGCTCAAGAGATTTTTCCGTAACTTCTCTTTCCTTTAAACCGACCATGGCCTTCCTCTCTTTAAGCCCTTTGCCTTTCTCTGACCTCATCTGTTCTATTACCTTTTTCTCGGTTACCTGGGAAGTGCTTATGGAACTTAGAGACCCATTTCCGGCCTCCGGCGTAAGAGGTATTACCATACGGGTTTTACCCGGCCATTCAAAGTATTTTGTTGAAAGACCAGCATTCTCTTTGCTTAAAAAGGACATCACAACCGGTTTATAGACTTTCCTAAAAAAATCTAGATTGCCCCTGAACACTGCATTATAAATAGTTATGAATTTGGAAAGAAGGTCTGCATCCTTTTCAGAGTACCCATAGTACGCTTCAAGGTAACCCGAAATAATCCGCCGTATATTATCTATATGATCCACAGTTGCTTCTCTGTCTATAGAAATAACATCTGCATCCAGACCCTTTTTGGTTTTTTTATCAACCGCATGAAAAACGGAATACTTTAGATTTATTATCCCCTCTTTTCCGTTTAACCGTAAAAGGGTTGCAAGCTGCTTTCCGATTCCTGTAATTTCCTCACCGGATTCAATTACTTTATGCTTTCCTGTATAATTTATAAATACTATCCCTTCCTTTAAATTCTTCTTAAGCTCTTCGACATCCACACTCTGTGTATAACTAACAGCGGAGTTTATAAAAAAAACAGCCGCAAAAATATAATAAATTGCTTTCCTATTTTTCATTTATTTCTCCCCTTTTTTATATGCTTTCCCATATTCCTAAAAGCCCTTTCAAGAGCATTTTGTACCATCCTGCTCTTAACAGATGCAGAAGCCTCAATTAGCTTTGAATATGTGGATATAAATTTAAAACCTCTGTTCATAATACCTATTCTCTCTAAAGATTTTATCACACTTACCGCTATTCTTTCATTCTTTTTATTTTTAATAAAAGCCTCTATGAGTGTTTTTTCCGAGGTACCGTCCGGGTCCATGCCTATTTCACCCAGAGAAGTTATACAGGCCTCTTCCGCAGGTTCGCTATGCTCCAGTGGAAGCAGCCCTGCAAGGGCCTTCCGGGCGGCTTCTGTTCCCAGCTGCCCTAGAAGAATATTAGACCTCTCCCTTATCTCAGGAAAATCATTAATAACCTTGCCCAGAAAATACTGTTTATTGTAAATAGATTCAGAGGATAAAAAGCTCAGAATTTGTTCTGCCTTATCTGCATACAGGGGTATAAATATTTTATTAGTTAAATAGTTTTCCATTAAATCAAGGGCATTTGCTTTAAACTCTGAATAACCGGAAAAAGCCTTTTCTCTTATGGATAAATACGCACCGTTATTGCTGTCGCATAATCCATTCTGCCTTGCTGTATTGCAGGAATCATGAAGCCTTAAAGACCAAATATTGCAGTCTTTTTCTACTGTCTCGTTATTTATGTTTATACTTATTCCTGTCAGAATCCAGTCCTCTGTTCCGGTATACATTAAAATTCCTCTGCCGGAGGGAACCACAGTAATACCTGTAATACTGCTTTTACTGCCGAATAATGGATAAACTTCTTCTTTTTCTGCGTTTTGTGCAGAAATTAAATAGAGTATTCCGCCCGCCGAAGTTACAAAAAGAAGTTTATTCTCCCTTCGCTTTATAGAAAATTCAAGATTTGAAAGGCTTACACTCCCTGGTACTCCTGCAATATTCGGAATTCCGAGATTCATTTCTGCTATTTTTTCCCCTTTTGAAGAAACCCTGTAAAGTTTTCCTGTTAGCGATACAGCAGT
>QNBI01000453.1 GCA_003641675.1 Spirochaetota bacterium
CTTTTAATTTATCCATAGCAAAACCCCTTTCACAAAACTTATGGCAAATCTATAGATTTTAAATATATAGCAGGCTGCTCTGAATTGTCTATAAGAAATATGATAAAAAATGGTAAAATTGTGATATTTACACGGTATTGTTAATTTGCTTTGATGTTATAGTCTCATAAATTTTAAGAATCCTTTAGGAACTTGTTCATTAGCTGCAATCTGCTCTTTATTCCCAATTTCTGATATATATGGTAAATATGGTTTTTAACCGTTTTTGGAGAGATAAAAAGGCCTTCTGCAATTTGTGCATTACTTAAACCTTTTATCAAGAGCTCTATTATTTCTTCTTCTCTCTCCGAAATACCAGCTTTTTTTATAGAATCTTCAGGCAGCCCGAAATTTGTTAATGCAGTATTATTAAAAAGGTACTTTGTCCCGTAATATAATGCGAGGATGGCAGATGTTAGTAGAAACAGGGCATTAAAATAGGGAAGGTTTAGAAACAAATTGTTCGGGAAAAAGTGCAGACTGACAAATCTGTGAATTATAATAGAGGGGATTATTATGAGGATTAAGATACTGAACGACATTAATACGGTCTGAACGTTTCTGTGTTTTATTCTTTTTCTGTTGAGTACTATTATAATGGCGGAATATGTAAAAATAAAAGCATAGAGAATATTGCTGATGTTTTTTGCGATTTCTGTATAGTGAATGTATTCATATATAAGCGTAGAGAGGATTATAAACAGGAGTAAAATGTGTATTGCATGCATAGGCTTTGTAAACCTGTGGTTTGTAACTCTAAATACAAGAAGCGGTATAAAGTAGAGCATTAAAAAACCGCTTGCTACAACAAGCATATAGTAATCCAGGCTGTGGGTAGAGTAAAGATGATTTCCCACTGTTGTTTTGTAGAGGCATATTATATCGGCAAGCAGGTTTAAAAGTGCACCTAAAAAACCTAAGCCGGCATATATATAAAGAATGCTGTTGTATTTTTTTGCAAGTAAAAATGCAATTATTGAAACAGCAGCTGCTAATGTAAAAGTCAAAATATAAAAGGCAAGTATAAAATGCAACATTTGCTATTATTTTACATTACTTTTATATTGCATACAACTATATTTTGAGAAAAAAGTCCTATCTAATTTTTTGTTAATGTTACTTTTGTCTCATTTGCCAATCTGCAGACTCCTGTATAATCATTATAGCACTATATAATAATTAAAGCGGAGGTATAAAATTGAGAAAGATGAAAAGAGTACTGTTAGCGGCCACAATAGCAGCGGCTATACTGTTTCTGGGAAGCTGTACCGTATGGCAGATGTTTTTCGGTCCCGATAAAAACAGCATAGATGCATGGTGGCCCAAAGACTTTAAAACAGGTACCAGACTTAGCTACAGTTATCACGAAACCTATACAGATCCTTCCGACAATTACAAAGAGAAATTTACAGTTGAAATAACGGATATCGATGAGCGTGAAACAAGAACTGTAATAAAAACTTCAGAAGACGGGGATATAGTCTATCTTATAATTGATAAGGATAAGAGAGAGATGGTAAGAAGCGGTGATACAATCATCGATGATAATGATGAAGTAATCCTTAAAACACCCGTAGAAGAAGGTACAACATGGTACAACTGGACAAATACAAAATATACAATAGATCAGGTAAAATCGAGTAAAACAGTCGAAGCCGGCATTTTCGATGATGTTGTTATTATCAAGGTAAGTGATCCAGATTGGCAGACAATCACTTCTGTATATCTTTATTATTCAGTAACAGGAGGAAACCTTGGATGGACTCAAACATATGATTCGAGCGTTTCCTATTATGGGATAATGGAAAACGGAATAGAACTTACAGATATAGACAAACCATAGGGAACAGTACGGTCATCAAAACCGCTGCATTAAAATTGAAAGACAGATCGAAGAAAAGAGGCTGCATATCACTTTTATTTGTTATGGTTATTATAGTGAGTGCGGCCTTACCTTTATACGCAGAGCCGCAGGGTAAGATAATTACCGTTCAGGGAAAAGTTGAGTATCTGCCTGTCAAGATTAAAAGCTGGGAAAAGGCAAAAATTTTACAGAAGCTCTACGAGAAGGACAGGGTAAAAACCTTTAAAAGGAGCAGAGCTGCAATACTTTTAAGGGACGAAACCCAGCTAAGGCTAAACTCCAATGCAGAACTTGTTATTAGGCGGCTTAAAAAGAAAAGCAATAAATCCTCCATATTAGAACTTGTAAAAGGTGAAGGCTGGTTCAGGACTAAAAATCCCAACAGTAAACTGGAAGTACATACGCCAACAGTAACCGCTGCCATACGGGGTTCGGAAATAAATTTACAGCTTGGGAAAGACGGCCGGACAATAATGACAGTCCTCGAAGGGAATATTGACTTCTATAATAATTACGGCTCTATTGTCGTGATGCCGGGAGAAGAAGCAACAGCCTTACCCGGAAAAGCCCCTGTAAAGAGGAAAATTCTAAATCCGGACGATGCAGTACAGTGGGTGCTTTACTATCCTGTTTATATAAGCTGGTACGATTTACTGCAGGAACTTAAGTCTGCTGCCGGTTCCGAAGCTGCCGATATTTCAGCTCTTAAAGATGCATTTATCAGGTGTAAAAAGGGCGACCTTGTAGCCGCTATCAATATTTTAAAAGACATTTTTAAAGATAAAGACGGCAATAGATGGGC
>QNBI01000454.1 GCA_003641675.1 Spirochaetota bacterium
GATATTCTTTGCAATAATTTTCGGAATCGGCGTATCGTATCTAAAAGAAAGCGATAATGAGAGAATTAAAAATGCAGGTACTGTTGTGTTAAATTTTTTCGACGGCTCTGCAGAGGTTATGTATAAGGTTGTCCATTGGGTTCTCCAGTATGCACCTATAGGTGTTTTTGCTCTAATAGCCGTTGTTTTCGGCAAACAGGGTGCAAAGGCTTTCGGCCCGCTTGGAATGGTTACACTTGCCGTTTATATAGGGCTTGCTGTTCATTTACTCGTAACTTACGGCGGGCTCCTGTCTGCCTATGGGTTTAACTTCTTTAAGTTTATCGGCAAAGCGCAAGAGGCTATGCTTACCGCATTCGTAACAAGAAGTTCGAGCGGAACATTGCCTGTTACCCTGCAGGTTGCCGAAGATAAAATGGGAGTAAAGCGTTCTATATCTTCCTTTACACTCCCGCTTGGTGCAACCATAAATATGGATGGAACGGCAATATATCAGGGTGTTTGTGCTCTTTTTGTAGCTTTTGCAATCGGAGTACATCTCAGCTTTGCCCAGCAAATGACTGTTATTTTAACAGCTGTTCTTGCTTCCATCGGAACAGCAGGTGTTCCCGGAGCCGGAGCTATAATGCTTTTAATGGTTCTTAACTCTGTCGGCCTACCCGTAGAAGCAGGGACACCGGTTGCCATGGCCTATGCCATGATACTCGGAATCGACGCAATACTAGACATGGGAAGAACCAGCCTTAATGTTACAGGTGATTTAACCGGAACAACCATTGTTGCAAAAACGGAGAATGAAATTGATCTAAGTCTGTGGCAGAAGGTTAAAAATTCAATAAAATAGAAAGAACAATATAGAAGGTTGCCATTCGTTGAAAGGCATCGGGCGCTAAAATGCAGCTTATGCCCGATGCCCTTTTTAATATTTTTTTATATATGAGCAGAAGAAATATTATGGAAAAAGCAATTATAATTGGCGGAGGAGTCGGCCCTATGGCCGGAGTAGAACTGCACAGAAGGATTATAGAACAAACACTTACAGACGGCACAGACCAATCTCACCTTGAGGTGCTGCACTTTTCAAGATCCAACGATATTGTTGACAGAACAGAATACCTTTTCGGGAAAGTTAAAGGTGATCCTGCAGAAGGAATGTTTAGAACCTTTAAAATGGCTTATAGGGCTCTTGAAGGAAGAGATGACGAGAGTGCTCTGCAAAGCAGTGCCCGGCAAAACAAGTTTTTAGAAAATTCCGCAGGAAACATTTTACACAAACCGGCAGTAGGAGGTATCCCATGCAACACATTTCATGCTGGAAAAATATTTAACCGGTTTATCGAACTTTTAAAAGTGGCGGAAATAGATATTTATATTCTTAATATGATAGAGGAAACAGTTAAACTCATAGATGCAATAGCACCAAAAGCCTATAAGATAGGGCTTATGTCCACAACAGGCACACGCCGTACCGGGATCTACAATGAGGTTTTAGTACCTAAGGGATTTAATTTAATAGAAATACCGGAAGAACTACAGGATGAACTTCACGATTCTATCTATAATAGAAAATGGGGAATAAAAGCGGTAAGCCCTATCACAGTAAAAGCCCGCACAAACTTTCAAATATATGCAAAGATCCTTGCAGATAAGGGAGCAGAAGCAATTATCCTGGGCTGTACCGAAATCCCTATTGCACTGCCAAAACCCCGCTTCCAGGAAATCCCTTTAATAGATCCCATGACAGCTTTAGCAAGAGGCCTTATTAGGGAAGCAAACCCGGATAAGCTTAAACCTTTTTAGCCTTGATACCTTTTAATAATACTTTTAAGAAAAGCTATATCTGCATAGTCAGCAATCGAGAGTTCTAATTGCAAGATCAAGATCATGAGTAACGCGCGGATTGCTATACACCGCCCTTACTACTGGGTTATTGCTTGCGCTTCTATTAAATCTTAAAGTCAGAGGAAATAGAATTACAAGAACCATAGGAGTACTGCCATGGATAATACCCGCATTGGTAGAGGGTCTTATGTTTAAACAGATATTATCTGGGAGTAGTTTTGGGATTATGAATATAATTTTTACTATTGGATATCTGTATATCTTTAGGAAGGAGTAACCTATGTCTATGATTAATACGATTTAAAAGAAACAGACACAATTGAACTTTCTTGTATACTGTGGGTATGCTTTAATTTTTATTGTTGTATTCGGCCCAATAACCTGGGTTTTAATTACATCCTTTAAACCAGCTTCTGAAATATTTGCTTTTCCGGTAAAACTATTTCCTATAAAATATGTAATATTAGTGTCATTACTTGGATTACAGCTTATCCCGAGTACCATTAATATTGTTCCTTATTACGTCATGATGTCACATTATAAAGGGTTCTTTGATTCTTTACCATCTAGCTTGCCCGATGCAGCACTGGTCGATGGTTGTTCAAATTTTGATATCCTTTGGCCATTATGCTGCCTTTGAGTATTCCAGGACTTGGAGCAGCCGGATTTCTTAGTATATTAGCAGTCTGGGGCCAGTTCTTAATACCTGCTGTAATTGCAAAATCTCCAGAGGTAACAATGGTAGCAGCCAGATTATATAGTTTTTTCGGCCGAACTGTAAAAATTCATATACTTTTTGCAGCTTCTATTGTTTCAGTCTTACCTTTGGTAATTGCATACTTTCTTGCTCAGGAA
>QNBI01000455.1 GCA_003641675.1 Spirochaetota bacterium
AAAACCCATAAAAATATACATAAAACCAGAGGTGAGCATTAAAAATCAACAACCCCTCCTAAAAGAGTAATAGATATTTTCAACAAATATCAGCCCAAAAGAGAATATCTTATACCTATACTCGAAGATACTCAAAAAATTTACGGCTATCTGCCCGAAGACATTCTTGTCTTTATTGCGGATTTTCTTAATATACCCTTAAATTCTATTCTTAACACTATAAAATTCTACAGTAATTTTAGACTTATTCCCCCGGCACGCTACCAGATAAAAATATGTATAGGCGAAACATGCCAGAGAAACGGCGCGCTGGATATTCTGGAGGCAATTTCGAAACAGTTAAACATAGGAGCCGGCGAAACAACAAAATCCGGGCTTATTTCCCTGGAAGCTGTACCATGCCCCGGAAGCTGTACCGACGGACCCGTAGTAACTATAAACGACAAGATATACAAAAAAATGCAGGTCGAAAAATTAAGCAAGGTAATAGGAGAACTTTTAAAAGAGAGCTCATCGGAGGTTCAAAAATCTACTTAAGGGTTGATATATTTTTCTTAAACATCTTATAAACAGCATACAGAGAGTAATCAATATTTTTTGATTCCATAATTGGCTTTTCCCCGCGTCCGTTCATGAATCTTTTAAAATATTTTTCTTCTTTTTTAAGATGCTTAAAATTAAACTTGCTCTCTAAAAGCCGCAGAAAGCTTAACACTTCATCCTTTTTCTCAAAACCAAGACCCGGATACTGATACTGAGGTGCAACTATCTGCTTTATGGTATCAGTAAAATTGCCCGATTCGTTTTTATACAGGAGCGACTCAACTTCTTTAAGAAAATTGCTCTCTGTAAACTTTATCCTGTCTACTTTTGAGCGCAACTCTACCCTTTTTTTCATTGCCCTGTCCGAGCTCATATCCTTCCTTCCAATCATAACATAGGTTAGAATCCCCGCCCCGAGGCCCAAGACAGTTTCATCCACCATGGGTATAGGATCACGCACAACATAGGAAAAGAAAAAATAGGTGACAAGGAAAACTCCGGTAGATATGAGGAATTTCGGGATAAAACGCTGATCAAAGATCCAGTTTTTTACAGCGGTTTCTACAAGTCTGTACAGCTCATTTCTGAACATAGTAAGAGTTTCCACTCTGGGTTCACTTCCGTATCTGCCCTCTATTTCCGAATGTTCAAGTGCGTATAGAAATTTTTCCGGCGTTGAAAATGGATGAAGTATTAAAAAACTCCCATCCTTTCTTGTTACGTGAAATATATATTTTTTTTCTTTCTCTGCCATAATTTCAGCTTTTATAGAGCGAGCGAGGGGAATTGAACCCCCGGCACGAGCTTGGGAAGCTCGGGTATTACCATTATACGACGCTCGCTTTTCCTAATTTGAATATAGCAAAGCACAGGCCTATTGTCAATTAAAGTATTACTGTTTTGAAAGAGCACTCTGACGTATTTCTTCTCTGTCAAATATATAGAGTACGATTTCCGCATCGCTGGGAACAATATAAGGGACCGAAAGCGGTCCGCCAGGATGTTTCATCTTAAGAATAGTTCTTGTTCCCTCAGAGGAGACAGCATCGAGTCTTATATCCACAAAAATAGGATAATCCGGAAGGATATGCTTAAACACTCCGAAAACATTATTCTTTCCCAGAACCGTGGGTTTTGTCATTTCAAGCTGAACAACAGTTCCATAGGATACAGCACTCTTAACTTTCGGACTCTGCGAAACAACTATGCCCCTTCTTTCATCCTTCTTTGCATCGTGTACTGTAAAAACAAATGGAATATTTTTACCCGCTAAATCTGAAATAACCTGTTGAAAGGGCATATCCGTATAGTCAGGAATTTCTATGTATTCGCCTCTAGGGCCCCTGCTTACTACAAATTCAAGATATGTAACATCGCTTATCGGTGTTCCAGGCTCTGGTTTCTGTTCCAGAATAGTACCGGGAGGGCTTTTATCGTCGAATCTGTACATAACAGAGTCTTCTTTTATCTTTAAAAGTGCTTTATGAGATGCAAATAGCGTCTGAAGATGTATCCTGACATCACCTATATTCTGTCCTACATAGTCCTCTACCTTGTCAACAATAGGACCTTTACTGATAATGAGTGTAACTTTACGGCCCGCCTTCACAGTTGATCCCGGGTTGGGAATCTGCTGTATAATAGTTCCCTTCTTATAATCGGAGGAATATCTCACCTGAATTTTCGGATACAGCTCCTTTGACTGCAGATCAACCAGACCTGAAATAATATCCTTTCCTACAATATTCGGTACTAAGGTTTCTTCAGCTCCCTTTACGGATAGAGAAAAAGCTATTATTCCGGCTACAACCATTAGAGTAAAAACAGTCACAAAAAGGAACACAGTTATTTTGAGCTTTCTCGTCTCGCGTGAATCAGAATCGTTTGGTAATATCTTTTTTACACGGTTTACAAACTGCTTCATAGTTCTCCTCCAAGCACACTGCCAATTATCTCAGGATGTCCATTTAAAAAAGCCTTCCATGACATGCTTTTTCTGCATTCAGGCTGGATATCCCTTATACAATAAACTCCTTTTCCCGTATTGACAAGAATACCATATTTTTTATCGGTACCTAACACTTTTCCCGGTACTGAAATTATATCGGCGATACTATCAGGATATACAGTTCCTTCTTTTACGGTTAATT
>QNBI01000456.1 GCA_003641675.1 Spirochaetota bacterium
AAGAACATAGCAATAAAAAATGACTGGCCCAGCGTCTCTACCCCTTCGCGCACAGTCCTTTTATGGCGTGTCTGTCCGATAAACAGGCCCGCGATATATGCCCCTGTAATTTCCGCAATTCCCGCTTTTTCCGCAGCCCATGCATAGAAGAAACAGAGGGCGAGGGCTACAGCCAAAACCCCCGCTTCCACATTTAGTTTTTTTGTGTAGCGCAGAATGGGTTTAAAGAGGAAAAAACCGAAGACAAAAGCTCCTGCAAAGTATGCAAATATTTTAACAATTGCTATAGTTATATTCCCGCTGCCTCCATGCAGTCCGAAAACAAAGGTTAAAAGCAGGATACCCATGACATCATCGATTATTGCAGCTCCAAGAATAGACGTTCCCTCTAAAGAATGGAGTTTTTTTAATTCTATCATCGTCATTACGGTAACACTTACACTTGTAGCGGTAAGGACGGTTCCTATAAGGGTGGAAGTGAATATGTCTTTGCCGAAGTATAGTGCTGTTCCAATTCCAAGACCAAAGGGGATTAGAACACCTCCGGAAGCTGTCAGCAGAGACACTTTCCCCTGCGACTTCATCTGCCCCAGGTCTGTCTCTATTC
The DNA here is from genome assembly GCA_003641675.1 of Spirochaetota bacterium. Classification (GTDB taxonomy): domain Bacteria; phylum Spirochaetota; class Spirochaetia; order SZUA-6; family SZUA-6; genus SZUA-6. The sequence continues at coordinate 608 of QNBI01000456.1, forward strand.
CTGCAGAGAATAGGAGCATTATAACACCCAGTTTAGCAAGCCACTCTATTACTATATCTGTTTTAACAATATCGATACCGGAGGGACCTAATATAATCCCCGCCAGGATCATGCCGAGAACAGGCGGCATTTTGAATTTAAGTGAAAGCGCAGATACATATTTAGCGACTATAAGAATTATGGCAAGATGAAGCAGAAAGTGCGGATGTACCATAGAAACCTCTTAAAGCACGTTTTAATTGTAATTTTCTATTTGTTTAGAGTAAACCTTAATTGACGGAGGTTCAATATTAATTTGATAAAAATTATTAAGCCTGTTTTTTTGTGAATTTTTATAATTATTTTTTTCGGAATGGTATTGACTTTTGAATATAATTAGTGTTACGTTTTGGGAAATTGTAACACTAATTCATAATGCTTAAGAGGTGCGCTATGCACATTCCTGACGGTTTTGTTAGTTCCCAGATTAATGGAGCGGCTTTTGTTATAACTGCAGGTGTCGGTGCTTTTGCCGTAGCAAAGGCGGAAAAAACGCTTAAAGATAAGCAAATTCCTCTTCTCGGGATAACAGCTGCTTTTGTATTTGCAGCGCAGATGCTTAATTTCCCTGTTGCGGGTGGTACAAGCGGGCATTTTCTCGGTGCACTGCTTGCGGCTCTTCTCCTGGGTCCCTTAAACGGATTTCTTGTAATGTGTATTGTTCTTATAACTCAATGCCTTCTCTTTGCCGACGGAGGAATTGTTTCGCTCGGCACAAATATATTTAACATGGGAATTGTAGCAGGACTGGGCGGTTACTTTTTCTACCGTTTTTTTGTTTTTATCCTGCCGCTGATATTTTCCAGAGAATGCAGGAAAAGCACTCCCGGCCGTAATGTCGGAAACCGCTGGATGTTCCCTTCAATAGCAATAGCATCGTGGCTTTCCGTTGTAGCCGCATCTGCAGTGTGCAGTCTGGAACTTTCACTGTCAGGGACATCTCCTCTGTATATAGTTCTGCCTGCAATGGTGGGAGTGCACAGCCTAATAGGGATAGGAGAGGCTATTATTACAGTCGGTGTTGTTTCGGTTGTTTTTGCAGCCCGTCCGGAACTTATAAGCATGAGAACCGGAGAGCAATGAAATGGAGGGCAAAAAAGATGACCCAAAAGGCAGGGGCAGATATTTTTTAATTTCAGCATTTTTAGCGGCAGTAGTACTTGCATTTATCGTATCACCCTTTGCATCTAAAGCGCCGGATGGTCTTGAAAAAGTGGCCGGTCAATACGGCTTCCTTGAGAAAGAAGTTTCTCTGCTGCACGGCTCACCTCTGGGCGATTACATTTTTCCGGGAATAAAAAATACTGTTTTTGCCAAAGGTTTTGCAGGAGTAATCGGCACTGTCCTCGTGTTTGCTTTGGGTTTCCTATTTGTTTATGCTGCAAGGAAAACCGGTAAAAAAAGACCCCGTTCCTCCCGGAGGAAATCCGATTTTTCCTAATTTAGAAACAGCCCGTTATTCAGATTCTACAAGTTTTATACACAGATTAAACCCGAAGTCAAAGATTATATCTTTTGTTTTTCTCATTGTTCTCTGTTCCACCGTTAATTTTTTTTATCTGAAAATATACACGGCGTATATACTTTACTTAATGGTAATTTTGTTTTTCTCCAAACTCCCCCTGGCTGGTGTGTTTAAACGATCCTGTGTCCTTATTTTTTTTGTTATACTTGTTTCGGGTTCCATTCCATTTATTCGACATACACAGGGAGAAGTACCCTTATTTGTGATTTTTAACCTTTTCAGCATTTACCGGACAGGGCTTATGATTTTTCTAAATATTCTTTTTCGTGCATATATAGATATAATCGCCCTCTTAATCCTTATTTCGACGGATGCATTTACAAAGATTCTTCAGGGATTCGCCGAGCATAAGGTGACGTCGCTAATTGTGAATATAATTAATATAACTTACAGATATCTCTATGTTATTACAGATGAAGCTGTCAGGATGAAAAGAGCCGTAAAGGCCAGAGGTTATTCCGGGAAATGGGTCTGGAAAGCAGGAGTTTTCGGGATGATTATCGGGAACCTCTTTTTAAG
>QNBI01000457.1 GCA_003641675.1 Spirochaetota bacterium
AATTTCGGCAAAAAATCTTTGCAGGAAATAAAAGAAAAGCTTAAGGAGAGGAATCTGTCTTTGGGAATGACAGATTACAGTATTCTTAAAAAACTAAAAAACGCCGAAGCAGAGAAGGAAAAGATAGATGAAGCATAGAATAGGTTTTAACAGGTTAAGAAGAAAAGCCAGTCACCGCAAAGCCCTGCATAGAAGTATGGTAACCGCTCTTTTTAAATATGAGCGGATTAAAACCACAAAGGCCAAGGCTAAAGAGATTAAACGGACTGCAGAAAAAATGATTACAAGGGCAAAGATAGATAGTGTACATAACAGACGTATCATTTTTAAAAACATTAAAGATACATACATACTGAACAAATTATTTACAGATATTGCACCCAGGTTTAAGGCAAGACCCGGCGGATACACAAGGATGCTTAAATTAGGGTTTAGAAACAGCGACTCTGCGGAACTGGTTCTTCTGGAACTTGTAGAACGCAAAGAAATAGTTAAGAGAAAAAAGAAAACAAAAGAACCGGCAGAATCCGGAGCTAAGGAGAGCTAGTCTATATCGGCAAATTTAAATAGAATTAGAGAGGAAGATGCGTGGTTTTATAAGAATGTATCTTCCTCTTTTTTATTTATAACAGGTCTAATTTTCTCATTATCCGTTATACTGCAGAGAAACCTCTATATAAAAACAGCCCAGCTGGGGTTTTTCCTTATTCTTAACATTTTCGCAGTGAAAAAGATTCGACATCTTGTAAGCCTAATTTTTCTTTTTTTTACCGTTGTTTTTAACTGTATGGTTCCTGCAGGGAAAGTACTGTTTCGTATATTTAATTTTCCTGTAACTGAAGATGCTTTAAAATCAGGTTTGTCAAAGGGACTTACAATAATAACTCTTATCTATATATCCAGATTTACAGTAAGTAAATACCTGAAACTACCAGGAAAATTAGGAAAGATACTTGAATATGCTCTTAATTATCTCAATGAATTAATGAAATACAGAAATAAAATTAAGATGAAAAAACCTTTTAAAAGTGGAGATGCACTTCTTCTGGAAATATACCAGAAAGAACCTGTCTTAAAAGTAAACAAAAGTAATAAGACATCGATTTTTGGCGGCATTGTTGTTATATTATTATTGATAATAAATCTCGGTTTACTCTATTTTTAGGCTAACGGGCACGGCTTAAAATGGCCGATAAATAGATTAGGATAAAAAGAAATGAAAGTAGAGGTTTTTCAATAGGAATGAGGCAGACCTTAAAAGTCTCCTTAAGTTTATTAATTACTCTTGTAGCATTTGCAATTTTTTTGGTAGTTGCATATACGGGCTTTTTTTCCTTTGTAGAAACGGGGTTTTTTCAACCAAGAGTTCAGGATGAGTATGCCAAACAGCTTAATGCGATAGGAATGGGAGTAAACAAGTATCATAAAAGGAATATAGAAAGATTTTCCCCTGCAGTGAAAAAAGATTTTGTAAGCCGGGCATTTTTAGCACAGCAAAGTGAAGAGGATATTTTTAACCGTGAGAATTATTTTGGGAAGCTTACAGAGGATTTTACCAATCTTAAATTTGTACGTTTTTTGGGCCCTGCGGGAAAAAAAATACATTTTAGCACACTTTCATCTGATATTAAAAAAGAGGATAAGTACAGAAAAGTATATTATAATTTAAAGGATGTAGACGAATCTTTGCCGGGTACAGAGCTGGTAGTAAAACCTGATGAAAAGTATAAAATATTAATAGACGGCGATAATCAGCAGTTTATTTATTCCTTTGCTGTAACTGACAGCTTTGGGGTTTATAGAGGTTCTGTTCTCTTTTATGTTGCAAAAATTGACCTTGATAATTATCTTATTGGAATCCCGGGTTTGAGCTTTAAAAGTGTTGTGTTTCTGGGACATACAGGCATAATTATTAATTATCCGGAAGCTAAAACTTCACTTCTTAAAACGGAATTAGAATCCGTATGGAGAACAAACAAAGATAAAAAGCTTAAAATAGTACCCTTCGCCTTTAAAACCGCTACTGGGAATTCCGTTAAATATCTGTTATTCACAAAACCGTTAAACTATACAGGCTGGATAGCTCTGCTTGTTCCTGTAGAACGGTTTCAACTACAATTCTGGATGAAAATCATACTTTCCGCTTCCCTCTTTATGACGCTCTTTCTCTTTATATATTTAATCTTTAACCTGCGGCAGGACCCAATGGTAATACTTTCTGAAAGGATAAAAAGATTTCAGATTGATTTTTTGCAGGAGTTTATAGAAAGTAAAGAGAAGGTGAATTGGGAAAAGTGGCAGCGCGAACTTAAATTAAAGAGGAACGATGTAAAGGGGCGAATTAAACAGGGAATCGGCAGAATATCAAAAAAACAGGTAAAGGAAGTTGATGATATAATAGATAAAAGCTGGAATGAAATAATTTCCATAATAGGCCAGAGGATAGAATCTCAACCAAAAGAAGAAGCACTCGATTTAAAGAAGATAGAAGATATGATACAACGCGCCATAACAAATGGTAGGTTCGTAGTTTCCGCGCCTGCGCAGACTTATGGCCAGGCTCCGGCTTCGCCGCAGCAGGAAGCCGGAGGACCTGAGTTAGGGCCTGCAGCCCGGGGAGTTAAAGCAGGCGCTGCCTCCGGCGTAATGCAGGCGGAGAGAAGACCTATACAGGTAGAGGAAATAGACG